>NZ_JBSGZJ010000336.1:0-7848 GCF_053610925.1 Streptomyces sp. NPDC054847
GATGTCACGCGCGCGCGCCACCGGCTCCCCGCCGGCGCCCCACGCTCCCGGCCGCGCGACGGCGGCACGACGGCCGCCCGACGCCCCGGGGCGTCGTGGGCGGCCGCCCGGGGCCGCTCGGTGTGCGGGTGGGACCGGACCCCCGTACCGGGCCCACCGGTGGGCGCTACTCCGTCGCGATCGCGTTCAGGACGTTCATCCGGCCCGCCCGGAAGGCCGGCACCAGGGCCGCGAACAGGCCCACGAACGCCGAGCCCACGAAGACCGTGATGATCGTGGGCCACGGGATCTCCAGTACGCCCAGTCCCTCCAGCGCCAGCAGCTGCTGGGCGGAGGTGCCCCAGCCCATGCCCAGGCCGAGTCCGAGCAGCGCTCCGAAGAGGGCGATGACCACCGACTCGAGGCGGATCATCCGGCGCAGCTGGCGGCGCGAGAGGCCGATGGCCCGCATCAGGCCGATCTCCCTGGTCCGCTCGACCACCGACAGGGCCAGGGTGTTCACCACGCCGAGGATCGCGACGATGATCGCGAGCGCCAGCAGGCCGTAGACGATGTTGAGCAGCTGTCCGATCTGGTCCTTCAGGTCCTGCTTGAAGTCGGTCTGGTTCTGCACCTTGTACTGCGGGTACTCGGCGAGCGACTTCTTCAGCGCGGTGTACGCCTCCTTCTCCTGGCCGTCGACCGCCTTGGCGAACATGATCATGTTCTCGGGCATCTTCTCGGCCGGGACGTACCGCGCGGCGGTCGTGATGTTCAGGTACATCGCGCCCTTGTCGACATTGGTGTCGTCGGAGGTGATCGCGGCGACCTTCAGATCGGCGGGGCTGCCGTTCTTGAAGTCGACCTTGATCGTGTCGCCGACCTTCACGCCGCGCTTCTCCGCGTAGTCGCTGCCGACGGACATCGCGTCCTTGCCGTACGCGGCGGAGAGCTCGCCCGCCACCGTCTCGCGGCGCAGGTCCTCGGCGTACGTCGGGTCCGCGGCGACCAGTTGCAGGTCCTCCGCCGTACCGTCGGGTGCGGTGATCTTCGCGTCGACGCCCTTGTACTCGGTGACGTGCTCGAGGCCCGGCGCCTTCTTCAGGGCCTCCTGCGCCTGCGGCACGATCGGGCCCATGGTGGCGGACTGCACGATGAAGTCGGCGCCCACCGACTTGTCGAGCTCCTCCGTCGCCGAGGCCACCATCGAGGAGCCGACCACCGACAGGCAGGCCACCAGGGCGAGGCCGATCATCAGGGCGGCGCCGGTCGCTCCCGTACGGCGCGGGTTGCGCAGCGCGTTGCGCTCGGCCATCCGGCCCACCGGGCCGAACATCCGCAGCACCAGGGCGCTGATCACCCGCACCACAACGCCCGCC
Source organism: Streptomyces sp. NPDC054847 (assembly GCF_053610925.1). Classification (NCBI taxonomy): domain Bacteria; kingdom Bacillati; phylum Actinomycetota; class Actinomycetes; order Kitasatosporales; family Streptomycetaceae; genus Streptomyces; species Streptomyces sp. NPDC054847. The sequence continues at coordinate 1,359 of NZ_JBSGZJ010000336.1, forward strand.
AGGAGCGGCCCGACCACGACGAAGCCGATCAGGGACAGCACCACACCGAGGCCGAGGAACATCGACCCCTCGCTCGCCTTCTCCGCCTGCGTGGCGACCAGCAGAGCCGCGGCGCCGGCGCCGGTGAGCACGAGGCCGATGCCACCGCGGATCCATCCGGCCCTGCCGTCGGCCGGCATGCCCGAGTCGCGCAGCGCCGCCATGGGCGAGACCTTGCCGGCACGGCGCGCCGGGATGTAGGCGGCGAGGACGGTGACGACGATGCCGAGCACCATGCCGACCACCGGGGTCGTCCACTTGACGGTCAGATCGTCGGTGGAGAGGTTCATGCCGACCGCGGACATCATCTTCATCAGCCCGACGGCCAGCCCCACACCGGCGGCCACACCGGCGATCGAGCCGACCAGGCCCAGCAGCAGCGCCTCGATGAGCACGGAGCGGTTGACCTGCTTGCGGCTCGACCCGATGGCGCGCATCAGGCCGATCTCCCGGGTGCGCTGGGCGACCAGCATCGAGAAGGTGTTGACGATCAGGAAGATGCCGACGAGGAAGGCGATCCCGGCGAAGCCGAGCATCGCGTACTTCATCACGTCGAGGAACGAGCCGACCTCCTCGCGGCCGGCGTCCGCCGCTTCCTCGGCGGTCTGCAGCTTGTACGGCTGCTCCAGCGCGGAAGCCAGGTTCTTCTTCAGCGCCTCGTCGCTGACGCCCTCGTCGGCGACGACCATGACGTTGGTGAACAGCCCTTCTTTGCCCAGTAGTTCACGCTGAGCGGTGGCGGTGTCGTAGAAGACGACGGCGGCACCGGGGTTGGTGACCTTGAAGGACGCGATGCCGGTGATCTTCGCGGTGAAGTCTCCGGTGACGGCGATGGTCCGCAGCTCGTCGCCCAGCTTCAGCTTGTGCTTGTCGGCCGTGTCGGCGTCGACCATGACCTCGGTGGGGCCGCGGGGGGCGTGGCCCGAGGCGATCTCCATCGACTTGAGGTCGTTCTTGGTCCAGTTGGCCGCGATCGTCGGGGCGCCGGTCGTGGAGCCCATGTTCTTGTTCTCGGAGTCGACGACGGTGACGCTCATGCTGGACACGGCGCCCTCGGCGGACTTCACGCCCTCGACCTTGCCGACCTCGTCGACGAGGGACGCGGGCAGCGACTCCGGCCTGCCGGTCGCCGGGGCCTCCGTGTCCTCGGCGCCCTTGGGGCTGACGGTCACGTCCGCGGAGGAGGCTGCGAAGAGCTTGTCGAACGTGGTGTTCATGGTGTCGGTGAACACGAGCGTGCCCGACACGAAGGCCACCGACAGCAGCACCGCGACGGCCGAGAGGGCCATACGCCCCTTGTGCGCGAAGAAGTTGCGCAGAGAGGTCCTGAAGACGGTCATGACGTCCGCCCGCGCGCGTCGAAGTCCTTCATGCGGTCGAGGACGGCCTCCGCGGTCGGCCGGAGCATCTCGTCGACGATGCGGCCGTCGGCGAGGTACAGCACGCGGTCCGCGTAGGAGGCGGCGACCGGGTCGTGCGTGACCATCACGATGGTCTGGCCCAGCTCGTCGACCGACGTGCGGAGGAAGCCGAGCACTTCGGCTCCCGCCCGCGAGTCCAGGTTCCCGGTGGGCTCGTCTCCGAAGATGATCTCGGGCCGGGCGGCGAGGGCGCGGGCGACGGCGACGCGCTGCTGCTGGCCCCCGGAGAGCTCGGTGGGCCGGTGCTTGAGGCGCTCGCCCAGTCCGACCGTCTCCACGACCCGGTTCAGCCAGGCTGCGTCGGGCTTGCGGCCGGCGATGTCCATGGGGAGGGTGATGTTCTCCAGGGCGTTCAGCGTCGGCAGCAGGTTGAACGCCTGGAAGATGAAGCCGATCCGGTCCCGGCGCAGCTGGGTGAGCTTCTTGTCCTTCAGGCCGGTGATCTCGGTGTCGTCGAGGAAGATCTGCCCCGAGGTGACGGTGTCGAGACCGGCCAGACAGTGCATGAGGGTCGACTTGCCGGAGCCCGACGGGCCCATGATGGCCGTGAACTGCCCACGGGCGATGTCCACATCGACGTGATCGAGCGCGACGACACGGGTCTCCCCGGCGCCGTACGCCTTGACGACCTGCCGCCCCCGTGCGGCGACGGCCGTGCGCCCTCCGGTCTCCCCGGGTGCGGGGGTGGTTACAGCCGTAGTCACGGTAGGTCTCCTAGCTCTGGGAAATCTGCGGTCTGGTTCCGGCGAACGGCGTCGCCGCGGGTATGTGTCGAGTCTTCCGACGGAAGTGGTCCGGCGCGCTGGTGCGCAGCGCAGTCTTGGTCCGGGGGTTTTCCCCACCCCCGGCCGGAACTGCGTCGGCTGTGGGCCTCCGCTGCGGCCGTAAGAACAAGTTAAGGAACGGGACCGGGCCTCCACGTCGTCCGCCGGGACGAACGTCCCCCCGGCAGAAGTAAGGAGGAGCCCCTAGGGGGACTCCACCCACGGGTGGACCCGGCGTACGACGAGACTGCACCCTCCCCCTGCGTCAGCCTCAAGTGAGAAGGTGTCCCAGGAAATAGATGCATGCGGAAAGGACTTGGGGCAGCGATGGGGAGCACCGGCCGCACGGAACGCCTGTCCGGAGCTGAGGCGGTCCCGGCCGCACCCCGCGGACGGGCCCCCGTCGTCGCGGCACTCATGCTGGGCATGGCGCTGGCCGCGCTCGACGGGACGGTCGTCTCGACCGCCGTGCCCCAGATCGTCGGAGACCTGGGCGGCTTCGCCGTCTTCTCCTGGCTCTTCTCCGGCTACCTCCTCGCCGTCACCGTCACCCTCCCCGTGTACGGCAAGCTCTCCGACACCTTCGGCCGCAAGCCCGTCCTCGTCGCCGGCATCATCCTGTTCCTGCTGGGCTCCCTGCTGTGCGCCGTCGCCTGGAACATGGCCGCGCTCATCGCCTTCCGCGTCGTCCAGGGCCTCGGCGGCGGGGCGCTCCAGGGCACGGTGCAGACCATCGCCGCGGACCTCTACCCGCTGAAGGAACGCCCCAGGATCCAGGCCCGGCTGTCGACGGTCTGGGCGACGGCGGCCGTGGCCGGCCCCGCGGTCGGCGGGCTGCTCGCCGGTTACGCGGACTGGCGCTGGATCTTCCTCGTCAATCTGCCGGTCGGCGCGGTCGCGCTCTTCCTCGTCGTCCGCTACTTCGCGGAACCGGCCCGCCCCGCCCCCGCGTCCCGCCCCCGCGTCGACTGGGCGGGGGCGCTGTGCGTCTTCGCGACGGGCGCCCTGCTCCTCACCGCGCTCGTCCAGGGCGGCACCGCGTGGCCCTGGCTCTCCGCGCCCTCGTTGGCGCTGTTCGGCGGGGGTGCCGTCCTGGTCGCGGTCACCGTCGTCGTCGAACGCCGCGCTGCGGAACCGATCATCCCGGGCTGGGTCTGGCGTCGCCGCACCATCGCCGCGGTGAACCTGGCGCTCGGCGCGCTGGGCCTGCTGATGGTCGCACCGACCGTCTTCCTGCCCACCTACGCCCAGTCCGTGCTCGGCCTGGGCCCGATCGCCGCGGGATTCGTCCTGTCGGTGATGACGCTGAGCTGGCCGGTCAGCGCCGCCCTGTCCGACCGGGTCTACAACCGCATCGGGTTCCGGCTGACGGCGATCCTCGGCATCGCCGGGGCCATGCTCGTCCTGTTGTCCTTCCCGCTCCTGCCGTTCCCCGGCGAGCCGTGGCAGCCGGCTCTCGCGATGCTGCTGCTCGGCGCGGCGCTCGGCCTGTTCCAACTCCCCCTGATCGTCGGGGTGCAGTCCACCGTCGGCTGGTCGGAGCGCGGCACCACGACCGCGTCCGTCCTCTTCTGCCGCCAGGTCGGCCAGTCCATGGGCGCGGCCCTGTTCGGCGCGGTCGCCAACGCGGTCCTGCTCGCCCGCCTCGGCGGCGGCAGCCTCGACTCCGTATCCCACGCCCTGGAGCACCCGGGCACGCTGACGACCGACGCCGCCGACGGCCTGCGGCGGGCGGTGGACGCCGCGGTCGACCACGTCTACCTGGGGGCGGCGGCAGCGGCGGGGGCCGCACTGCTGGTCCTGGTCCTCATGGCGCCGAAGCGGTTCCCGGTCCGGCCGGACGCGGACTGACCGCGCGCCGCCCGCACGGCGGTCTCGCGTTCGCGGCACACGGCCTCGGCCTTTGCGTGGGTGTCGAGGCGGCGGTCGCGGCGTAGCGCCCTCCCCCGTGACGGCGCAGGCGATTTCCGGCCATCGGGGTCAAGGGCGACGTTTCACCGCGGGTTACCGCCGGTCCGTTCGCTCCTGCACAGGATCGTCACCGAACTGACATACCCGTTGGTCGGGAAGGTCTTACGCCATCGCCATACCCGTGAGTAACGTACGCGGACCACCAGCGCCACCCGCCCCCCTCGGGGCGGCAAGGAGCAAGACGATGTCGTACCACCACCAGCTCTTCCCTGATCCGCCGCCGCAGCCGCGTACCCCCGGCCGGCACCGCCAGGAGGCGGCGGACCCGGCATGGGGCTTCGAACCGCAGCCCTGGGACCGGCCGCAGGGCGCACAGCACCACCCGGCCGACGACGGGCACAGCCGCGAACTGCAAAGCCTCGGCTCGGCCTACCGCAGGCTGCGGCGCGTCTCGACGTTCACCGCCCTCGGCTACTTCGTCCTCTTCCTGCTCCTGTCCGCGTACGCCCCCTCGATGATGACCGGCGAGGTCAGCGGCGGCCTCACCACGGGACTGGTGCTGGGACTCGTCCAACTGCCCGTGGCGCTCGCCGCGATCGCCGTCTACGAGCGGATCGCACGCAGGCGCGTCGACCCGCTGGTCGCCTCCGTCAGGGAGCGCTCCGAGCGGACGGCCCCGCACGGCGGACGCCATCCGATGGGAGGTGCGCGCGCATGAACGGGTTCAGCTCCGATGCCCAGACCATGTCCCTCATGGCGTTCATCGCGGTCATCACCGTGACGCTCCTGCTGTGCGTCATGACCGGACCCGACCGGGACGACCTCGGCGAGTTCTACACCGGCTACCGCTCCCTGTCCCCCATGCAGAGCGGACTCGCCATCGCGGGCGACTACATCTCCGCCGGAACCGTGCTCGGCACCATCGGCATCATCGCGCTCCTCGGGTACGACGGCATGACCCTCACCCTGAGCACCGTGCTGTCGCTGGTCCTGATGATGTTCCTGCTCGCCGAACCCCTGCGCAACGCGGGCCGGTTCACCATGGGCGACGTCTTCGGCCGCCGCGCCCCCGGCCCCGTCGTGCGGATCACCGTGGCGGCGGTCACCCTCACCGCGCTGCTGCCCCTGGTCATCTTCCAGCTTGCCGGCGCGGGCGACCTGCTCGCCGTCGTCCTCGGCTTCCACGCCGACGGCTTCAAGACCGGGGCGATCGTGTTCCTCGGCCTGCTGATGATCACGTACGCGGCGATCGGCGGCATGAAGGGCACCGCCTTCATCCAGATCGTCAAGACCGTCGTCCTGCTCGGCGCGGCCACCGTCATCGCCGTACTGATCCTCGACCGCTTCGACTTCAGCCCGCCCGTGCTGCTCGACGCCGCCAAGGAAGGCAGCGGGCTGAAGGACGCGTACCTCACCCCCGGACTCCAGTTCGCCGGCGACGAGATCGACATGATCAGCACCCAGCTGACCGTCGTGCTCGGCGCGGCGGTACTGCCCCACATCACGATGCGCATGTTCACCGCCCGCAACGCGAGGGCCGTGCGGCGCTCCATGTCCTGGGCCGTGTCGATCGTCGTCGTCACCTGCCTCCTGATCGCCGTGATCGGCTTCGGCGCGGCCGCGCTCGTCGGGCACAAGGAACTCGCCGCCGGGGACCCGCAGGGCAAGACCGCGTTCCTGATGGTCAGCCAGGCCGTCCTGGGCCCCGACCCGAACACCGTCGAGACGCTGGTGTTCACCGCCGTGGCCACCGCGATCTTCCTCACGCTGCTCGCGTCGGTCGCCGGAATCACCCTGGCCTGCGCCAACACCCTGGCCCACGACCTGATCGCGCACGGCCTGCGCGAAGCCAGGCTCACCGACCGCGCCGAGATGGCCATCGCCAGGTCCGCCGCGGCGGGCGTCGGCCTGGTCGCCATCGCGATCGCCGCCGGCGCCAGGCACCTGAACCTCCAGGCCCTGCTGACCCTGTCCTTCTGCATCGGCGCGTCCGCCGTCGCACCCGCCCTCGTCTACACCCTCTTCTGGCGCCGCTACACCCGTACGGGGCTGCTCGCCACGCTCATCGTGGGGACCGTCTCCGCGCTCGTCCTGACGAGCGGGAGCAACCTGGTGTCCGGATCACCGCAGTCCGTCTTCCCCGACCAGGACTTCAACTGGTTCCCGTACACCACGGCCGGCCTGGTCTCCATCCCGCTCGGCTTCCTCGCCGGCTGGCTGGCGACCGTCCTCTACGACAACGACGCGGCGACCCAGCGCCGCCACTACGAGGACCTGGAACCGACGATCCTCGCGGGCACGCCGACGAACTCCTGACCTGCACGCACGAACGAGGGCGCCCGGTCCGTGGTTCAC
>NZ_JBSGZJ010000337.1:0-7796 GCF_053610925.1 Streptomyces sp. NPDC054847
CCTCCCACGGCCGCCAGGCCGTAGGGGGAGATTGAGGGCACCGCGCGAAGCGCGGTACGGGTCCGGGCGGAGCCCGGTTTCGGGAAGGGGCGGGTAGGGGAACAGCCCGCCGCAGGCGCAACCCGCCCCGACCCGGCGCCTCACAGGCACTCCGCGGCGGCGCTGAGCGCAGCGTTCCCCACGGGAAACAGAAGGGAACCTGCCGGGTAACACCGCCGACGCACGCTGCTTGCATGACTTCGGAGATCGTGGTGATCGGCGGCGGGACGGCAGGCGCGCGGCTCGCGCGTCAGCTCGGCGCGGGCGCCCGCGTCACGGTCCTCGGCGAGGAGACGCACGCGCCCTACAACCGGGTGCTGCTCGCGGAGGTGCTCGCGGGGCGCTACGGCCCCGAGGTGATCGCGCTGCCCGAGGTGCCGGTGCGCCGCGGTGTGCGGGCGACCGCCGTCGACCGGGACCGGCGGATCGTGCACTGCGCGGACGGCACGTCCGTGGCATACGACCGCCTGGTGCTGGCGACCGGTTCCAACCCGGTGCTGCCTCCTCTGCGCGGACTCGGCCCCGGACTCCCCGACGGCGTCCACCCCTTCCGCACCCTCGACGACTGCGCGGCGCTGTCCGCCGCGGTCGGACCGGGGACGCGGGCGGTGGTCGTCGGCGGCGGGCTGCTGGGGGTCTCCGCGGCCCGCGCGCTGGCCACCCGCGGCGCGAAGGTGGTGCTGGCCCAGCAGGGCGAGCACCTCATGGAGCGTCAGCTGGACACCTCCGCCTCCGCGCTGCTGCGGGCGCACCTGGAGCTCCTCGGCGTCGAGGTGCACACCGAGTGCCGGGTGCGCGGTCTGCGGACCACCGCCGACGGGGCCGTCGGCGCCGTGGTCCTGGCCGACGGCTTCGAGCTGGACGCCGAGATCGTGGTGCTGGCCTGCGGGGTGCGTCCCCGTGTCGGTCTGGCGGTCGACGCCGGGCTCGAGGTGCGCCGCGGCATCGTCGTCGACGACGAACTGCGCACGTCCGACCCGTACATCCACGCCATCGGCGACTGCGCCGAGCACGACGGCGTCGTGCACGGGCTGGCGGGCCCGGCGCTGGAGCAGGCCGATGTGCTGGCCGGGGTGCTCCGCGCCGAGGGCGCCCGCTACACCGGCACCCGGGCACTGACCCGGCTCACGCTCGCCTCCACGACGAGCCCGTTCGACCTGGCCGCTTTCGGCGACCCGACCCCCCGCCCGGGGGACGACGTCGTCCAGCTCGCCGACGCCACCCGGGGCGCGTACCGCAAGGTCGTCGTCCGCGGGGACCGGCTCGTCGGCGGCGTACTGCTCGGGGATCTCGCCTCCGTCGGCGCGCTCGCCCGGGCCTGGGAGGGCGACGAGGCCCTGCCGGACTCCCTCCCCCTGCTCCACCTGCTCACCGATGATGGAGGCCTCTGACATGGCTGCGAAGTCCACTCCCGCGACCACTCCCACGATCGTGGTCGTCGGCCACGGAATGGTCGGCCAGCGGTTCCTGGAGGCCCTCGCCGAGCGCGGCGTCACCGAGCGGGCACGCGTCGTGGTGCTGTGCGAGGAGCCCCGTCCCGCCTATGACCGGGTGCGTCTGACCTCGTACTTCTCCGGGAACACGCCTGACGACCTGTCGATGGTCGAGGACGGTTTCATGGCGGAGCACGGCATCGAGCTCCACCTGGACGACCCCGCGGAGACCATCGACACGACCACGCGCACCGTCACCTCGCGCGCCGGGCTCCGTCTGACGTACGACACGCTGGTGATGGCCACCGGCTCGTACCCGTTCGTGCCGCCGGTGCCGGGCAAGGGCGCGGAGGGGTGCTTCGTCTACCGCACCATCGAGGACCTCCTCGCGATCGAGGAGTACGCGAAGACGGCACGCGTCGGCGCGGTCGTCGGCGGCGGTCTGCTCGGTCTGGAGGCGGCGGGCGCGCTCAAGGGCCTCGGTCTGGAGACGCACGTCGTCGAGTTCGCGCCGCGGCTGATGCCGGTGCAGGTCGACGAGGGCGGCGGCGCTGCGCTGCTGCGCACGATCGAGAACATGGGCCTCTCGGTGCACACCGGCGTCGGTACCCAGGAGGTCCTCGCCGGCGAGACCGGCGCCGTCAACGGCATGGCGCTGTCCGACGGTTCGACGCTCGCCACCGACCTGGTGGTCTTCTCGGCGGGCGTACGGCCGCGGGACCAGCTCGCCCGTGAGGCCGGGCTCGCGGTCGGCGAGCGCGGCGGCATCATCGTGGACGAGCAGTGCCGCACCTCCGACCCGGCGGTCTTCGCGATCGGCGAGTGCGCGCTGGCCTCGGACGGACGGGTGTACGGCCTGGTGGCCCCCGGCTACGAGATGGCCGAGGCGGTGGCGGACGTGATCGACGGCGGCACGCGGTCCTTCACCGGCGCCGACACCTCGACGAAGCTGAAGCTGCTCGGCGTGGACGTGGCCTCGTTCGGTGACGCGCACGGCGCGGCCGACGGATGCCTGGACGTCGTGTACTCGGACTCGCGCGCCGGCGTCTACAAGAAGCTGGTCGTCGACGGGGAGGGCACGCTGCTCGGCGGCATCCTCGTCGGTGACGCCGAGTCGTACGGCACCCTGCGGGCGCTGACCGGCAGTGTGCCGCCCGTCTCCCCGGAGCAGCTGGTGCTGCCCGCCGGGGCCGGCGCGCCGGCCGCGTTGGGGCCGGCGTCGCTGCCCGACGAGGCCGTGATCTGCTCCTGCCACAACGTCACCAAGGGCACGATCCGCGGCGCGGTCACCGAGCACTCCTGCACCACCGTGCCGGAGGTCAAGAAGTGCACCAAGGCCGGTACCGGCTGCGGCAGTTGCGTCAAGGTGCTCGGCCAGCTCGTCAACGCCGAGCTCGAGGCGTCCGGCGTCGAGGTCGACAAGGGGCTGTGCGGCTGCTTCGGCCAGACCCGCCAGGAGCTGTACGAGATCGTCCGCGCCCTGCGCGTCACCTCGTACCAGCAGCTGCTGGACTCGCACGGCCGGGAGGCGGCCCGCGGCGGCAACGGCTGCGAGATCTGCAAGCCGACCGTCGGTTCGATCATCGCCTCACTGGCGCCCACGATCGGAGCGAGCGGCTATGTGCTGGAGGGCGAGCAGGCAGCGCTCCAGGACACCAACGACCACTTCCTCGCCAATCTGCAGAAGAACGGCTCGTACTCGATCGTGCCGCGCATCCCCGGCGGGGAGATCACCCCGGAGAAGCTGATCGTCATCGGCGAGGTGGCCCGCGACTTCGGCCTCTACACGAAGATCACCGGTGGTCAGCGGATCGACCTGTTCGGCGCGCGGGTGGACCAGCTGCCGCAGATCTGGGCCCGCCTGGTGGACGCGGGCTTCGAGTCCGGCCACGCGTACGGCAAGGCGCTGCGGACCGTGAAGTCCTGTGTGGGACAGACGTGGTGCCGCTACGGCGTCCAGGACTCGGTGCGGATGGCGATCGACCTGGAGCTGCGCTACCGGGGACTGCGCTCGCCGCACAAGCTGAAGTCGGCGGTCTCCGGCTGCCAGCGCGAGTGCGCGGAGGCCCAGTCCAAGGACTTCGGCGTGATCGCCACGGCCAACGGCTGGAACCTGTACGTGGGCGGCAACGGCGGCGCGACCCCGCGCCACGCGGACCTGCTCGCCCAGGACTTGTCCGACGCCGAACTGGTGCGTCTGATCGACCGGTTCCTGATGTTCTACATCCGCACCGCCGACCGGCTGGAGCGCACCTCGACCTGGCTGGAGCGCATCGAGGGCGGCCTGGAGCACGTACGGGACGTGGTCGTGCACGACTCCCTCGGGATCTGCGCCGAGCTGGAGTCGCTGATGGCCGACCATGTGGCCGGCTACCGCGACGAGTGGGCCGAGACGCTGAACGACCCCGAGCGGCTGCTGCGTTTCGTGTCGTTCGTCAACGCGCCCGACACCCCGGACCCGACGGTGAAGTTCGTGCCCGAGCGGGACCAGGTCAAGCCCGATCTGCCGCTGCTGTCCATCCGTTCGCTCGAAGAGACCCTGGAAGGTGCCGCCCGATGACCGCGACGACCCTCGCCCCCGCCACGACGGAGGTCCTGATCCAGCTCCGGCCCGCCGACGAGTGGCTCGCTGTGTGCCCCCTGTCCCGGCTCACCCCGGGTCGCGGAGTGGCCGCCCTGCTGCCGGACGGCCGCCAGGTCGCGCTGTTCCTGGACCGCGACGGCGTCCCGTACGCGATCGACAACCGTGACCCGTTCACCGGCGCGCAGGTCCTCGCGCGCGGTCTGGTCGGCTCCGCGGCCGGACGGCCGTTCGTCGCCTCGCCGCTGCTCAAGCAGCGCTTCGACCTGTCGACCGGGCGCTGCCTGGACGACGAGTCGGTGGCGGTGGCGGCCTACGAGGTACGGGTGGCCTGAGGTGGCACCTCCCACGGCCGCCAGGCCGTAGGGGGACTCCCGTACCACTTCACCCGACTCCGCTCACGCGTCGTCTGTCACTGCCCTGACCTTCGCGACGCGTGAGCGGCCGGACTCCCCGGCGACGGCGGACGCGGCGTCACTCGCCCTCCGCCGTCGCCTCCTGCATCGCCTCGACGTCCATCCAGACGACCTCCCACAGGTGGTGGTCGGGGTCCTGGAAGGAACGCCCGTACATGAAGCCGTAGTCCTGGGGGTCGTTGGACGGCGAGCCGCCGGCGGCGAGGGCGGCGTCCACCAGCTCGTCGACCTTCTCACGGCTGTCGGCGCTCAGCGCGAGGATGACCTCCGTGCTGGTGGCGGCGTCGGCGATGTCCTTCTTGGTGAAGTCCTTGAAGCGCGCCTCGGTCAGCAGCATCGCGAAGACGGTGTCGCTGAAGACCAGGCAGGCCGCGCTCTCGTCGGTGAACTGCGGGTTGAAGGAGTAGCCCAGCTTGCCCCAGAAGGCCTTGCTGGCCTCGAGGTCCTTCACGGGCAGGTTCACGAAGATCATCTGAGCCATGGCTGTCTCTTTCCCATTCGGTGCCCCGCGGCGCTGCGCGGTGCGGTGCTGTCCGGTGCGTTCGAGGTGCTGTCCGGTGTGTTCGAAGGGGTAGACGGACGGGCCGGCCGTGACTCATCGGTCCGGGGCAGGGAATTTTTCTTGGAGCACGACCACCGCGGCCATCCCGCGTTGCACCGGGCGTCACCCACCCGCCCTAGGTTCCTTCACCGCGCGACCCCGTGGCGCCGGCCGGTGCCGCGGGGCAGTCATCCCACCCTGGAGTGACAAGTGGAACGTCGCAGCTTCCTGCGCGGAGCCGTCGTCGGTACATCGGCGGCGGCCTTCGGCTTCACGCTGTGGCAGGGCGCCGCCTCCGCGGCCCCCGCCCAGCCCGGCCCCGGCCCCTACGGGGCGCTCGGCCCGGCGGACGCGAACGGCATCCAGCTGCCTGCCGGCTTCACCAGCCGGGTGATCGCCCGGTCCGGCCAGCGGGTCGGCACCACCTCGTACACCTGGCACAACGCCCCTGACGGCGGGGCCTGCTACAGCGACGGCACGGGCTGGATCTACGTGTCGAACTCGGAGATCAACCCCTCCGGCGGGGCGAGCGCGGTGCGCTTCTCCTCGACGGGCGCGATCACCGGCGCCTACCGGATTCTGTCGAACACACGGCAGAACTGCGCGGGCGGCAAGACGCCCTGGAACACCTGGCTGTCCTGCGAGGAGGTCAGCCTCGGCTTCGTCTACGAGGCCGACCCCTACGGCGTCAACGCGTCGGTGCAGCGCCCGGCCATGGGTCGCTTCAAGCACGAGGCGGCGGCGGCCGACCCGGTGCGCAAGGTGATCTACCTGACCGAGGACGAGTCCAACGGCTGCCTGTACCGGTTCGTCCCCACCACCTGGGGCAACCTGTCCTCCGGCACTCTCCAGGTGCTGAGGGCCGGCACCGCCACCTCCGGCAGCTTCACCTGGGCCAATGTGCCGGACCCCGACGGCTCTCCCACCCTCACCCGTGACCAGGTCTCGGGCGCGAAGAGGTTCAACGGCGGCGAGGGCTGCCACTACGCCAACGACACCGTGTGGTTCACCACCAAGGGCGACAACCGCCTCTGGCAGCTGAACCTCCTGACGAACACCTACGAGCTCGCCTACGACGACTCGCTCGTCACCGGCACCGCGCCGCTCACGGGCGTCGACAACGTCACCGGCACCACTTCCGGCGACCTGTTCGTCGCGGAGGACGGCGGCAACATGGAGATCTGTGTGATCACTCCGGCCGATGTCGTCGCGCCCTTCCTCCGGGTGACCGGCCAGTCCTCCTCGGAGATCTGCGGCCCGGCCTTCTCCCCCGACGGCACCCGCCTGTACTTCTCCAGCCAGCGCGGCACCACCGGCAGTTCGTCGGGCGGCATCACCTACGAGGTGAAGGGGCCGTTCCGCGCATAGCGAGCTCGGGCTCCGGTGTGGCGCCGCCGCGCAGCAGGGCGGCGCCCAGCGGGGTGAGCGTGTGCAGTACCGCGTTGCCGTGGCGCAGGGTCACAACCAGGCCGGCCTCCCGCAGTACGGCGGCGTGCTGGCTCGCGGAGGCCAGCGACACGCCGGCCCTGCGGGCCAGTTCGCTGGTCGTGCAGCCGCCGCGGACGGCTTGGAGGATCGCGGAGCGCGTATGCCCCACGAGCCGCCCGAGCGAGGCGCCCGTCACGTCTCCCGCGGCCTGCTCGCAGCTGTGCGAGACCGGGTAGACGAGCACCGGCGGCAGTGACGTGTCCCGCAGGACCACCGGCGTCCCCCGGCAGAAGAACGACGGCTGGAGCAGCAGTCCGCGCCCGTCCAGGCGCAGTTCACGGTCGACGGGATAGTCGGCCTCGAGGACCGGTGAGCGCCAGCGCAGCACCGGCGGCAGGGAGGCGAGGAGCTCGCCCGCGCCGCCGTCGAGGAGCGCGCGGCCGCGCACGGCGCGGTCGGCCTCCACCCGGCCCTGGATATGGGTCCAGTAGGGCTCCACGGCCGCGTGGTAGTACGCCCGCAGGGCGGCGACGAGCCGGGCGACGGACTCGGCCCTGCCTTCCGCGAGGGACGCCAGCCGGCCGGGCAGGGAGCGCAGCGGCGAGCGGTGGGCGGCGGCGAGAGCCACCTCGGTGTGCAGCCGCGCCGGGGGTGTGGCCCGCAGCGCCTCGAGACCCGTGTCGAGCCCTTCACTGCCCTCCGCGGGGGTGAGGAAATCCGGGAAATAGCCCCGCTGCGGAACGAGCGCGGAGAGCAGTCGTGTTTCACCTTTCAACCGCGTTCGTGCTTGGGAACGCCATTCCCCGAAGACCAGAGCGCCCCTTCGGTCCCGCAATCGGTGAAAACTGAGAATCGATTCCCACAACGCGTCGGGCCTGGCGGCCATCCGCACGCGCGCCAGATCGTCCGCATTGAAATGAATACGAAGCACCGAACCCCCACTGTTGCAACCGCAATCGCCCCCATCACTGAGTATGCATGCAATCACAGGTTGTTACCACGGTGTTTCAGCCACAGTTGAAACGCCTCGCGGGTCCTGGGGGGCAACCGAAAAGCTGTACGACGTCGGGCATGAAACCTACTTCACCGATGTGACGCAGCGAGGACCGTGGGGGGCTTTGCGCGTCCGGCGGCGGTGATGGAGGTTGCGGCTCCGTGTCCGGCACGGGTAATGGAGCGCGGTCGGCGGGTGGGGATCCGCCGGCCGTGCTCCGTCCGTTGTATCCGGCGCGAAAGAGAAGAAATTTGTTTGGATGTCAATCAGCGAAGGTTGACTGATCCGCGATTCAACTGACTTCCGGTTCAACAAGGGCGGAGCGCTTTCGTTCGGCACGTGCCCCCCGGGCATGCAGAAGGGG
>NZ_JBSGZJ010000338.1:0-7793 GCF_053610925.1 Streptomyces sp. NPDC054847
CCATCCGAAGATGGACGGGGTATCAACATATCTGGCGTTGATTTTTGGCACACTGTTGAGTTCTCAAGGAACGGACGCTTCCTTTGTACTCACCCGCAGAACATTTTCTGGGGCTTTCCTCCGGGCGCTTCCCTCCGGTCTTGCGTTTCCGACTCTATCAGATCTTTCCGATCCGATTTCCTCGGTGTGCTTTCCGGCCTTTCGGCCCTCCGGCGTGTCCACTACTTTAGCGGATTTCCCAGGCGACTCATAATCGAGTCCGGGTTTGAATTCCGGCATGCCGAAACCGCACCCATTTGGGTTTGTCGTAAGTAGTGGATGGCCGCTCCGGATCTGCTGAACAGCAGTGCTCCGTCTCAAGCGGCTCGGGCTACATTAGGCGTCCCCGGCATCCGAGTCAAGTTGCGTCGAGGGCCTGCGGCGCGGCACGTGGGCCCGGTAAGGACTGACCGTCGGGTCGCTGTCTATCCAGTAGCGCCACGGATGGAATGCGCCTTCGCCGCCCACCCCTGTACGCGGGCCGTTCCTGACCTGGTCGGGCGTCGGCCGGCGTCCCGGGAGAAGAGAGAGGGGCGCGTCCGGGCCGAGGCAGAAGTCGGCTCCGTTGAGACTGCGGTCCACATCGAGCGCGGTGGCCAGCCGGGCGGGGCCTTTGGCCAGTTCCTTGTCATGGCGGGCCGAGAGTCGTCGTTTGCGCGCCAGGTCGGCGCCCACTGTCACCTCGCCGGCGCGGAGCAGGACTCCGCTCGCCCGGCCCTCCGGTCCGCACACCACATTGAGGCAGTGCCACATTCCGTAGGTGAAGTAGACGTATGCGTGCCCCGGCGGGCCGAACATCACCTCGTTGCGTGCGGTTCGGCCGCGGAAGGCGTGCGAGCCGGGGTCGGCCTCTCCCGCGTACGCCTCCACCTCCGTGATGCGCAGCTCGATGGGGCCGTCGTCGGTCAGGCGGGTCAGTGTGCAGCCGAGAAGGTCGGGTGCGACCTCCAGCACCGGGCGGTCGAAATAGTCCCGGGGCAGCGGCGTACGGTCGGAGCTCTCGATCATCGCGATCGAGCGTACCGGGGATCCGCTCGATGCCGGGGGGAACCGACTACGGTCATCGGGCGTATGTAGGGGTCAGGACCAAGAAGGAGTGGACATGGGCTTCAAGAAGCTGCTTGCGAGCATGGGTGCCGGCGGTGCCTCCGTGGAGACGGAGCTGACCGAGGCGAACGTCGTCCCCGGCGGTGTCGTCCAGGGCGAGGTTCGTATCCAGGGCGGCTCGGTGGATCAGCAGATCGAGGGGCTGTCCGTCGGTCTGCGGGCCCGCGTCGAGGTCGAGGGCGGTGACCAGGAGGTCAAGCAGGACATCGAGTTCACCAAGCAGCGGCTCGGCGGTGCCTTCGTAGTGAAGGCCGGAGCGGTGCACGTGGTCCCCTTCGGCCTGGAGATCCCGTGGGAGACCCCTATCACCACCATCGAGGGACAGCAGCTGCGCGGGATGGACATCGGTGTGACGACGGAGCTGGAGATCGCGCGCGCCGTGGACTCGGGCGACCTCGACCCGATCCATGTGCACCCGCTGCCGGCTCAGCAGGCGATCCTCGACGCCTTCGTCCAGCTCGGTTTCCGCTTCAAGAGCGCCGACATGGAGCGCGGTCACATCCGCGGGACGCGTCAGCGGCTGCCGTTCTACCAGGAGATCGAGTTCCTCCCGCCGCAGCAGTACCGCGGGCTGAACCAGGTCGAGCTGACGTTCGTCGCCGACGACCGCGAGATGGACGTCATCTTGGAGATGGACAAGAAGCCGGGCCTCTTCAGTGAGAGCAGCGACTCGTACAAGGCTTTCAAGGTGGACCACGAGGACTTCCGGTCGACCGACTGGGCGGCC
This sequence comes from Streptomyces sp. NPDC054847, assembly GCF_053610925.1. Taxonomy (NCBI): domain Bacteria; kingdom Bacillati; phylum Actinomycetota; class Actinomycetes; order Kitasatosporales; family Streptomycetaceae; genus Streptomyces; species Streptomyces sp. NPDC054847. Next base: position 1,874 of record NZ_JBSGZJ010000338.1, read on the forward strand.
TACCTCAACCAGTGGCTGGCGGATGTCGGCGGCCGTCGCAACTGGCTCTAGTCTCGGAACGAGAGGCAGTACGCGAGACGCAGAACGGCCGATTCGGAGGGTTTGACGTGACCGAGCTCAAGAGGGCTCCGCTTCCCCACGACTTTCATCCGGCAGTGCCGTCGTTCACGGTGGTGAGCGACGACGTCGAGCCGGGGTCGGTGCTGAAGGACTCCCAGGTCCAGGCGGCGGGCAACACCTCGCCGCATCTGCGCTGGGAGGGCTTTCCCGCGGAGACCAAGAGCTTCGCGGTGACGTGCTTCGACCCGGACGCGCCGACCGGCAGTGGTTTCTGGCACTGGGTGCTCTTCGACATCCCGGCGTCGGTGACGGAGCTGCCGGCGGGTGCGGGCGGCGGGAAGTTCGAGGGGCTGCCCGACGGCGTGATCCATGCCCGTAACGACTACGGGACGAAGGACTTCGGCGGGGCCGCTCCGCCGGCGGGCGAGAGGCACCGGTACGTCTTCACCGTGTACGCGGTGGACACCGAGAAGCTCGGACCGGACTCCGACGCCTCTCCCGCGGTCGTCGGCTTCAACCTGCGCTTCCACACGATCGCGCGCGCCCAGCTGATCGGCGAGTACGAAGCCCCCGCGGAGGGCTGACATTTCGGCCGAGAGGTCGGCCGAGAGTTCGTCCGGAGTTTGCCCTGCCCTGGTCTTGGAGAGATCAGGGCAGGGCAGTTTTGTTGCCAGGGGTTCAGGTGTCCTCCCCCGGCAAGGCACAGATATTGCGTTGTCCATCTCGGCGCGCCCGGCCAGAGTTGATCCAGGCTGATGCCCGCCGACGGGGGCCGGGCCGGCGAACGGAGGTGGGCAGGATGCGGGACACACTGGTGCTCAATGCGAGCTTCGAGCCGTTGTCGACGGTGACGCTCAACCGCGCGGTCGTGCTGGTTCTTCAGGACAAGGCCGTGGTCGAGCAGTCCCACCCGGCGCTCCGGGTGCGTGCGGCGGCGGTGGATCTTCCGGTGCCCCGGGTGATCAGGCTCTGCAGATACGTACGGGTGCCGTTCCGAAGACAGGCGCCGTGGTCGAGGCGGGGTGTGCTGGTGAGGGACCAGCACCGGTGCGCGTACTGCGGGCGGCGTGCCACGACGGTGGACCACGTGGTGCCGAAATCGCACGGTGGCGCGGACAGCTGGCTGAACACGGTGGCGTCCTGCGCCGAGGACAACCACCGCAAGGCGGACCGCACGCCGGAGCAGGCGGGGATGCCGCTGCTGCACGAGCCGTTCGTGCCGTCGCCGGCGGACGCGATGCTGCTGGGGCTGCGGTCGGGCGAGCGTGCGGCGCTGCCGGACTGGCTGGCGGCGCAGCCTGCCGCGTAGGAGTGACGACGAGACGAGACCCGCTCCCCTGGACAGGGGGCGGGTCTTCGTCGTCTCAGCGGAGCAGGAGCTGCACGATGGCGACAGTGCCGACGACGACGATGACGCCGCGCAGCACGGCCGGCTTGAGCTTGCGGCCGATGCCGGCGCCGAGTTGTCCGCCGATGGCCGATCCGACGGCGATCAGCAGGACGGCGGTCCAGTCGAACTCGGCGACGAAGAGGAAGAAGACGGCGGCGACTCCGTTGACCACGGCGCCCAGGACGTTCTTCACGGCGTTCATCCGCTGAAGGCTGTCGTCGAGGAGCAGGCCCATGAGGGAGAGGTAGAGGATCCCCTGGGCAGCGCCGAAGTAGCCGCCGTACGCGCTGGCGAGGAGCAGGCCGGTGTGCAGGGCGGGGCCGCCGTTCGGGCGCGGCTCGGTGCCGCGTGCCGCGTGGCGCCGCTGCACGGCCTTGGTCAGGCGCGGCTGGACGATGATGAGGATCAGGGCGAGCGCGATCAGTACGGGGACGATCGTGTCGAACGCGTCGGAGGGCAGGGCGAGAAGCAGGATCGCGCCGGCCAGCCCGCCGAGGAGCGCCGTGACTCCGAGGCGAAGGACCCGGCCGGTCTGTCCGCGCAGCTCGGCGCGGTAGCCGATGGCGCCGCTGATGGAGCCGGGGACGAGTCCCAGGGCGTTGGAGACGTTCGCCGTGATCGGTGGCAGCCCGGTGGCGAGCAGCACCGGGAAGGTGATCAGGGTGCCGGAGCCGACGATGGTGTTGATGGTGCCGGCTCCCACGCCGGCCGCGAATACCGCCAGTGCTTCCCAGATGGACAACGCCATCTCCTTACATGGTCCGTGAGTCGCCTCCCCGCCTCCAAGGTCGAGGGGCCTCACCGATCATGCATGAAGGAGCGTGGGCGTCAGTCGATGGGGGGCTGCTCGCGGCGTTCGGTGCCGTTGCCGCCGGTCTGCTTGGGCACGGAGCCGCCGCCCATGCCGGCCATGGGGTTGAAGTTGCCCATGGCGCCGCTGAGGCCCTTGAGGGCGTCGCCGATCTCGCTGGGGACGATCCAGAGCTTGTTGGCGTCGCCCTCCGCGATCTTCGGGAGCATCTGCAGGTACTGGTAGGCGAGCAGCTTCTGGTCGGCGTCTCCGGCATGGATGGACTCGAAGACGGTACGGATGGCCTGGGCCTCGCCCTCTGCCCGGAGCGCGGCCGCCTTGGCCTCACCTTCTGCGCGCAGGATCGCCGACTGCTTCTCACCTTCGGCGGTCAGGATCTGCGACTGCCGGATGCCTTCGGCGGTGAGGATCGCGGCGCGCTTGTCACGGTCGGCGCGCATCTGCTTCTCCATCGAGTCCTGGATGGAGGTGGGCGGCTCGATGGCCTTGAGCTCGACGCGGTTGACGCGGATGCCCCACTTGCCGGTCGCCTCGTCGAGGACGCCGCGCAGGGCCGCGTTGATCTCCTCGCGGGAGGTCAGGGTCCGCTCGAGGTCCATGCCGCCGATGATGTTGCGCAGGGTGGTGACGGTGAGCTGCTCGATGGCCTGGATGTAGCTGGCGACCTCGTAGGTCGCGGCGCGGGCATCGGTCACCTGGTAGTAGATGACGGTGTCGATGTTGACGACCAGGTTGTCCTGGGTGATCACCGGCTGGGGCGGGAAGGGGACGACCTGCTCGCGCAGGTCGATGCGGTTGCGGATGGAGTCGATGAACGGGACGACGATGTTCAGGCCCGCGTTGAGGGTGCGGGTGTAGCGTCCGAAGCGCTCGACGATGGCGGCGCTGGCCTGCGGGATGACCTGGATCGTCTTGATCAGGGCGATGAAGACCAGCACCACCAGAATGATCAGGACGATGATGATCGGTTGCATCGCGTTCCCTGTGCCCTTCGCTGCCGGATGAGTCCGATGATCAGTTTCCCAGAACACGGGCTGCTCTGTGTGGCGTTCGGCCCGTTCTGCCCGGTGGCTTCAGGCCGTTCCACGCTCAATCCGTGCGGAACGGGGCGCCGGGCGGGTGGAGCGTGCGTCACATGACGACGGCGGTCGCCCCGTCGATCTCTATGACGTCGACCTGCTGGCCTTCTTCGTAGGCCATGGTCGCGTCGAAGGCGCGGGCGGACCAGACCTCGCCGGCCAGCTTGATCCGGCCGCCGTTGCCGTCGACCCGTTCCAGCACGATGGCCTGACGGCCCTTCAGGGCGTCCACACCGCTGGCGAAGCCGGGACTCTGCGATCTGTGCCGCATGGCGATCGGGCGTACGACGGCGATGAGCGCCACCGACACCGCCGCGAACACGAGCACCTGGGCGACCGTGCCGCCGCCGACCGCCGCCACGACGGCCGCTGCCACCGCGCCCGCGGAGAACATTCCGAATTCCGGCATGGCGGTCAGCACGAGCGGAATGCCCAGTCCGACCGCGCCGATCAGCCACCACACCCATGCGTCGATGTCCACATGGGCATGGTAGGTCCGTCGGGCACGCTCGGGACAGGGGGCGCGGTCGTGTCACCTTGCCCTTAAAGCAGTCGTCCGTAAGGGAGTTGCCCGCGGAGGAGTCGCGAGTGAAGGAATCGCGCCTGTGGGAGTCGTCGTTGAGGCGGCGCGCCGGCGGGAGTTCAGCCGAGCGGGAGTCCCTGGGCGGACCAGCGCTCGCCGTTGCGCTCGACGACGAGCGGCAGGCCGAAGCAGAGCGAGAGGTTACGGGAGGTCAGCTCGGTCTCCATCGGTCCCGCGGCGAGCACCTTGCCCTGGCGGATCATCAGGACGTGCGTGAATCCGGGCGCGATCTCCTCGACATGGTGGGTGACCATGATCATGGAGGGGGCGTACGGGTCACGGGCGAGCCGGCCGAGGCGGCGGACCAGGTCCTCGCGGCCGCCGAGGTCGAGCCCGGCGGCGGGCTCGTCGAGGAGCAGCAGCTCGGGGTCGGTCATCATGGCGCGGGCGATCAGGGTGCGCTTGCGCTCGCCCTCGGAGAGCGTGCCGAACTTGCGGTCCAGGTACTCGGTCATGCCGAGGCGGTCGAGGAACGCGCGGGCACGCTGCTCGTCGACCTCGTCGTAGTCCTCGTGCCAGGTCGCGGTCATGCCGTAGGCGGCGGTCAGCACCGTCTGAAGGACGGTCTGGCGCTTGGGCAGCTTGTCCGCCATGGCGATGCCTGCCATGCCGATGCGGGGCCGCAGTTCGAAGACGTCGACGGCGCCGAGGCGGTCGCCGAGGATCTGCACCTTGCCGTTGGTCGGGAAGAGATAGCTGGAGGCGAGGTTGAGGAGGGTGGTCTTGCCGGCGCCGTTGGGGCCGAGAATCACCCAGCGCTCGCCTTCCTTGACCGACCAGGAGACGTCGTCCACCAGAGCGCGTCCGTCGCGGACCACGGATACGTCCACCAGCTCCAGTACATCGCTCATGAGCGCGTAGTCTCCCCATGCAGTCGTCTTGAGGTGTTCGGGTGTGATTCGGGTGCTTTTGTGCACCTGTGGGCACACCACCCAGGGAAAACCTACGCCACCGGGTGAGTGCTCCGGTCGCCCGGCCCGGTCCCTAGGCTGGTGACATGCTTTCGGAACCACGCTCAGGACGGTTGGCGGCATGGGGAAATGCCCTTCTTGCCGGACTTGTGTCACCGGACGACGCCGTGCATGCGATCGTCGGCGACGACGCGGTGCACCGCGTCGAGGGCCTGCCCGGGGAGACGGCTCCGGTCGGTCTCACTCTGGCGCTGGGGCGCCTGCGGGGGCTCGGTGTGACCGGTTTCCGGGTCGCTCTTCCCGCCCCCGGACACCCTCTGGGGCTCAGCGGTCCGCCGGCGTTCAACGCGCGGGCGCTGGAGGCGGAGGAAGCGGTCGTCGCGACGGGGGCCGCGTACGGGCTGGTGCCCGAGGTCCACGAAGCGGGTCCGGCCGGTGACGTCCACGTCGAGGTCGTCTGGCACTGCCTGCCGGTACGGGACGCGCCCCCGGCGGACGTGCCGTCGCTCGGCGAGGCGGAGCGTGAACTCGCGGAAGGACTGCGGGACGCGACGGAGACACTGACACGGCTCGACGTGGCGGCGTCGGGGCCGGTGGCGGAGGCGGCACTCGACGCGTACCGGGCCCGGGCGCGGCGCGGCGCTGCCGAGACACTGGCCCCCGGCTATCCGCCGCGCGCGGTGCGGGTGCTGGAGCTCGCGCAGCGGATCGGCCTGCTGATCTCCGTGGCGTACGAGAACGGGCACGGCGGCGCGGTGAGCGCGTCGGAGATGGCGGCGCGGGGCGAGGCGCTGCGGCCGGTGGAACGGGTGGCACGGAGGGCGCAGGTGGCGGCGTACAACGCGTACGTGGAGGAACGGGAGCGGAGCTGAAGCTCCGCTGTGTGTTCCCCTCCCCGCCCCTTCCCGAACCGGGGCAGGCCCCGGGCCCGTACCGCCCTGCGGGCGGTGCCCTCAATCTGCCCCTACGGCCTTGCGGCCGTGGGGGCTCCACTTCCCGAACCGGCCTCCGCCCGGACGCGCCACCGCGCCCCGCGCGGTGTTTCGGGGGCTCCTCCCCTACGCCTGGCGGCGTGGGGGACCCTCA
>NZ_JBSGZJ010000339.1:0-7778 GCF_053610925.1 Streptomyces sp. NPDC054847
CGGTCTTGCGTTTCCGACTCTATCAGATCTTTCCGATCCGATTTCCTCGGTGTGCTTTCCGGCCTTTCGGCCTTCCGGCGGTTCCGACTCTATCAAACTCTTTCGTGTCCGATTCCCGGCCGGCGGGTTTTGCCTTTCAGTTCTCCGCTTTCGCGTTTCCCTTTCCGGCGGTTCCGACTTTATCAGAAGTTCTGGGTCGGAATTCCCCGCCCCCTGCGGGCAGCCCACAGCACACATGAGTGTGCGGGGTTCCCGTTCAGGCGGAGACGTAAACGTACTGGAGCGGAGCGCCCCGATGCAAATCGGGGGCCCCGCTCCGGAGTTGGCGGCGTCGGAGGCCTCAGACCTCGACGACGACCGGGAGGATCATCGGACGCCGGCGGTAGGTGTCGGAGACCCACTTGCCCACCGTGCGACGCACGAGCTGCTGCAACTGGTGCGGCTCGGCGACGCCGTCGGAGGCTGCCTTGGCGATCGCGTCCTCGATCTTCGGCATGACGGCCGCGAAGGTCGAGTCCTCGATGCCCGAGCCCCGGGCGTGGATGTTCGGTCCGCCCACGACCTTGCCGGTTGTGCTGTCGACGACGAGGAAGACCGAGATGATGCCTTCTTCGCCGAGGATGCGACGGTCCTTGAGCGCGGGCTCCGTGACGTCGCCGACGGAGAGACCGTCGACGTACACATAGCCGGCCTGGACCTTGCCGACGATCGTGGCCTTGCCGTCGACCAGGTCGACGACCACGCCGTCCTCGGCGATCACGATGCGGTCCTTGGGGACACCTGTCAGGGCGCCGAGCTCCGCGTTGGCACGCAGGTGGCGCCATTCGCCGTGGACCGGCATCAGGTTCTTCGGCTTGCAGATGTTGTAGAAGTACAGCAGCTCACCGGCCGACGCGTGACCCGAGACATGGACCTTGGCATTGCCCTTGTGGACGACGTTCGCGCCCCAGCGGGTCAGGCCGTTGATCACGCGGTACACCGCGTTCTCGTTACCCGGGATGAGGGACGAGGCCAGGATGACCGTGTCACCCTGGACGATGCGGATCTGGTGATCGCGGTTCGCCATCCGGGAGAGAGCGGCCATCGGCTCCCCCTGGGAGCCGGTGCAGACGAGCACCACCTCGTGGTCCGGGAGATCGTCGAGGGTCTTCACGTCGACGACCAGGCCGGCCGGGACCCGCAGATAACCGAGGTCCCGGGCGATGCCCATGTTCCGGACCATCGAGCGGCCCACGAAAGCCACGCGCCTGCCGTACTCGTGGGCGGCGTCCAGGATCTGCTGGATGCGGTGGACGTGGCTGGCGAAGCTGGCCACGATGATGCGCTTCTGCGCGTTGGCGAAGACCGTGCGCAGGACGTTCGAGATGTCGCGCTCGGGCGGGACGAATCCCGGGACCTCCGCGTTGGTCGAGTCGGAGAGGAGGAGGTCGATGCCCTCCTCGCTCAGCCGCGCGAAGGCGTGCAGGTCGGTGAGGCGCCGGTCCAGCGGAAGCTGGTCCATCTTGAAGTCGCCGGTGTGGACGACCATGCCCGCAGGGGTGCGGATGGCGACCGCCAGGGCGTCCGGGATGGAGTGGTTGACCGCGATGAACTCGCAGTCGAAGGGGCCGATGCGCTCACGGTGCCCCTCGGTCACCTCGAGGGTGTAGGGGCGGATCCGGTGCTCCTGGAGCTTGGCCTCGATCAGCGCGAGGGTCAGCTTGGAGCCGATCAGCGGGATGTCCGGCTTCAGCCGGAGCAGGAACGGGACGCCGCCGATGTGGTCCTCGTGGCCGTGCGTGAGCACGATGCCGTCGATGTCGTCGAGGCGGTCCCTGATGGTGGTGAAGTCCGGCAGGATCAGGTCGATGCCGGGCTGCTCCTCCTCGGGGAAGAGGACACCGCAGTCGACGATGAGCAGCCGGCCGCCGTATTCGAAGACGGTCATGTTGCGGCCGATCTCACCGAGACCGCCGAGCGGCGTGACGCGCAGACCGCCATTCGGCAGCTTGGGCGGCGCGCCGAGTTCAGGATGCGGATGACTCAAAAGACTCTCCTCACCATGTACGCCACCTGCCGCGGGGGCACGTGGCGTACATGACATTCGTGCACTTGCTGTTGTCTGTGTCCGGCCGGGTCCGTCGGCCGACCGCTGTGGGTCGGCCCGTCTCGGTCTCGTCGGCCGGTTTCGTCTATTCAGTTGTGAAGTCTGTTCAGAGCTCTACCCCGCCGGCTGCCAGGTCGACCTTGAGCTGCGCGGTTTCTTCCGGCGAGAGCTCGACGAGGGGAAGCCGGAGCGGACCGGCGGGCAGTCCCTGGAGGGTCAGTGCCGCCTTGGTCGTGATGACGCCCTGGGTGCGGAACATGCCGGTGAACACCGGCAGCAGCTTCTGGTGGATCTCTGTGGCCTTCTGGACGTCACCGCCGCGGTGGGCGTCGAGCAGCGCACGCAGCTCGGGCGTGACGACGTGGCCCACGACGGAGACGAAGCCGCAGGCGCCGACGGAGAGCAGCGGCAGGTTGAGCATGTCGTCGCCCGAGTACCAGGCGAGGCCGCTGCGGGCGATGGCCCAGCTGGCGCGGCCGAGGTCGCCCTTGGCGTCCTTGTTGGCGACGATCCGCGGGTGCTCGGCAAGGCGGACGATCGTCTCCGTGTCGATCGGCACGCCACTGCGGCCGGGGATGTCGTAAAGGATCACGGGCAGCTCGGTCGAGTCCGCGATGGCCCGGAAGTGGCGGAGCAGGCCCTCCTGAGGGGGCTTGTTGTAGTACGGCGTGACGGCGAGCAGGCCGTGCGCGCCGGCCCGTTCGGCGGCGCGGGCGAGCTCGATGCTGTGGCGGGTGTCGTTCGTGCCGATACCGGCGACGACATGGGCCCGGTCTCCGACCGCTTCCAGTACTGCCCGTACGAGCTGGTCTTTCTCCGCGTCGCTGGTGGTGGGCGACTCGCCGGTGGTGCCGTTGACGACCAGGCCGTCGTTGCCTGCGTCCACCAGATGGGCGGCCAGCTGCTGGGCGCCCACGAGATCAAGTGCGCCGTCCGCCGTGAAGGGCGAAACCATGGCGGTGAGGACCCGCCCGAAGGGGGTCTGCGGAGTGGAGATCGGAGCCATGGGTAACACGCTACTCGCTGCTCATCGCCGGATGCCCCCTTGGGGGACGTGACGTACGACGTGGCATGCGGAGCCCGGCACTGCCTGCTCGGGGGTTCAAGCAGTGCCGGGTCCGTTTGATCAGCCTAGATGAACTTCTCGAAACGCCGCAATACGGACACCTCGTCCGGGCCCGCCGTACATGTGTGCCCTACTACGGTGCGATGCGTCCGTTGGCGTTGAATGCGGCGTATGTGAGCGGCATGAGCTTCGCCCAGTGCTGCTCCATCTTCTCGCCGACCATCTCGATCTCACGCTGTGGGAAGGACGGGACCTTCGCCAGCTCGTGCTGGGTGCGCAGGCCGAGGAAGTGCATCAGCGAGCGGGCATTGCACGTCGCGTACATCGAGGAGTACATACCGACAGGCAGAACAGCACGGGCCACCTCGCGGGCGACGCCGGCGTCGAGCATCTCCACGTACGCCTCGTACGCATGGGTGTAGGAGTCGGTCATCACCCGGCCGGTCAGCTCCTGCTGCGCCTGGGTGCCCTCGACGAAGACGTACTTCCCCGGACGGCCTTCCTGGACGAGCTTGCGCTCGGCGTCCGGGATGTAGAAGACCGGCTCGAGGCGGCGGTAGCGGCCGGACTCCTCGTTGTACGACCAGCCGGCGCGGTGCCGCATGAACTCACGGAAGACGAAGATCGGGGCGCTGATGAAGAACGTCATCGAGTTGTGCTCGAAGGGGCTTCCGTGGCGGTCCCGCATCAGGTAATTGATCAGGCCCTTGGAGCGCTCCGGGTCCTTCGAGAGCTCCTCGAGGGACTGCTCGCCCGCGGTGGAGACACGGGCGGCCCACAGCACGTCGGAGTCTCCGGCGGTGTGCTTCACCAACTCGACGGTCACGTCGCTCCGGAAGCTGGGCTTGGCCATCTCTGCGGGGGTCTCACTCACCGGCGGGGTCCTTCCATCTGCATCGCTCGGGCGGCGCCCACTCTACGGCGCGGCACCGACAGCGCCGACCATGCCGTCCGTTCGAGGTGTCCTTTGGTCAATTCGGGGAATTCGGGCACCGAATGACGTCCGCGCTCGTCTGTACGAGTAGCGGTGTTCAACCACGCAGCCGTTCCATCACGAGTTACAGGAGAGTCCCTGATGTCCCTCCCCCAGCCATCGCTGGGCGGTGCCCCCCGGCGAGAGGCCGTCCCCTTCGCGTTCGTCGCCGAGGCCGATGCCTTTCGCAGTAATGTCACTCCCCCTCCCCCCGTCCGTCCCAGCCGTTCAGAGCTCGCGGGACGGGTTCTTGTCGGGCTGACCGTCGTGGCCGGCCTGGTGGGGTCGCTGCTCTTCGGGCTGCCGGCGCTGGACGCCGGGGGCACGCCCTCGCAGCCCAAGAAGTCCGAAGCGTCCCAGAACCGCTGAGGCAGTCGCCGCCGGGGGCAGGGGGACGCCCTAGACACCCTGGGGTGGTCGGCGCCCGGCGGCCTCGGTAGCCTCACCGGGCACAGCCCAACCGAGTGTGCTGGTGAGTGAGGATCAGTCGTGCCCCTGCCTTTCCTGACGGCCGACCGTGCTTTTGACACGCAAGAGGACGACGTCGCGCTGCCTTTCGACGATCACGACCAGTGGCGGCGTCCGTACCGGCCCGGCCCATGGCGGGTCGGGGCCGCCGCCCTGCTGTTGCTGCTCGCCTCGTTCGTGCTGATCGCGGGCGTGATCATCGCCTTCGCGGGTGCCCTGCCGGGTTCCGGGGTGTGCTTCGTGCTCGGCCTCGCGGTGATCGCGGCCGCGCTGCGGCTGTTGCGCATGGGGGTCTGGGTCAGCCGGCACGGCCTGCGGCGCGTGGCCTTCTTCGCGACGACCACCGTCCCGTGGCGCCGTACCTCGGAACTGCGCACCGTGCAGCAGCCGGTGCGCTGGCTGGGCCTGCCCCGGACGGTGCAGGGTCAGGCGCTCGTGGCCGCCCGCCCGGGCGGGGAGCCGCTCACGCTGCTCACCGACCACAACGCCGACTTCCTCTCACGACCGGAAGCCTTCGACCGCGCCGCGGACACCGTGGAGGCGTGGGGCGCGGAGTACCGGGCCGGCTGACCAGCCACTTCCCCCGCCGCCCCGGTCGGCGCCGGATTCAGTTCGGGACGGGCCTGCCGTCGTGCAGCGCGATCGCGCGCTGCATCGCGCGGCGGGCCCGCGGTGTGTCACGGGCGTCGTGATAGGCGACGGCCAGCCGGAACCAGCAGCGCCAGTCGCCGGGTGAGTCCTCGGTCTCCGCGCGCCGCTTGGCGAACACGGCGTCCGCGGAGTCACGGTCGATGCGCCCGCCGGGCGTACGGACCAGCTCGTCGACGGGCAGCCCGCCCTCGGCCTCCAGCTCGGCGGCCAGCTGGTTGGCGCGGTTGACGAAACGGGTGTTCATCCACAGGAACCAGACGCCGATCACCGGCAGGATCAGCACCGCGACACCGAACGTGACGGTCAGCGCGGTGCCCTGCTTCAGCAGCATCACGCCCCGGCTGCCGACGAGGACGAAGTAGACGACCAGGACGGCAGCCGTGACGAAGTACGTGATCTTTGCGCGCATGGTCCGCTTCAGCCGAGGTCGAGGAAGTTCTCCAGGCCGAACGTGAGGCCTGGAGCGGACACCACACGGCGGACGCCGAGCAGGATGCCGGGCATGAAGCTGCTGTGGTGCAGCGAGTCATGACGGATGGTCAGGGTCTCGCCCTCCCCACCGAGCAGCACCTCCTGGTGGGCCAGGAGCCCGCGCAGCCGGACGGCGTGCACCGGGACGCCGTCGACGTCCGCGCCCCGCGCACCCTCGAGGGCGGTGACGGTGGCGTCGGGCTGCGGCGCGCAGCCCGCCTCGGCGCGGGCCGCGGCGATGAGCTGGGCCGTGCGGGTGGCGGTGCCGGACGGGGCGTCGGCCTTGTTCGGGTGGTGCAGCTCGACGACCTCGACCGACTCGTAGTAACGAGCGGCCTGCTGGGCGAACTTCATGGTGAGGACCGCGCCGATGGAGAAGTTGGGCGCGATGAGCACTCCGGTCTCCGGGGAGGCGGCGAGCGACGTGTTCAGCTGCGCCAGGCGGTCGTCCGTCCAGCCGGTGGTGCCGACGACCGCGTGCATGCCGTGGCGTACGCAGAAGTCCAGGTTGCCCATCACGGAGGCCGGAGTGGTCAGCTCGACGACGACCTGGGTGCCGGAGTCCACGAGGGTCTCCAGCTTGTCGCCGCGGCCGAGCACCGCCACCAGTTCCATGTCCTCCGCGGCCTCGACGGCGCGTACGGCTTCGGAGCCGATACGGCCCTTGGCGCCCAGGACGGCCACGCGCAGCTTGCTCATCGCTAACTTCCCTCGTTCCTAGGAGACCGCTTCGTGGAGGCGGTCCGCCTGCTTGTCCTTGAGCGGGCCGATGACCGACAGCGACGGGCGCTGTCCCAGCACCTCGCCGGCCACCGCGCGCACTTCGTCGGGGGTGACGGCCGATATGCGGGCGAGCATCTCGTCGACCGACATCTGGGAGCCCCAGCACAGCTCGCTCTTGCCGATGCGGTTCATCAGCGCGCCGGTGTCCTCCAGGCCGAGGACCGTGGAGCCGGAGAGCTGACCGATGGCGCGCTCGATCTCCTCGTCGGGCAGGCCGTCGGAGGCGACCCGGTCGAGTTCGTCCCGGCAGATCTTGAGCACGTCGTGGACCTGGCTGGGCCGGCAGCCGGCGTACACGCCGAACAGGCCGGTGTCGGCGAAGCCGGACGTGTACGAGTACACGCTGTAGGCGAGGCCGCGCTTCTCCCGGACCTCCTGGAAGAGGCGGGAGGACATGCCGCCGCCGAGCGCGGTGTTCAGGACGCCGAGCGCCCAGCGCCGCTCGTCGGTCCGGGCGAGGCCCGGCACGCCGAGCACGACGTGTGCCTGTTCCGTCCTGCGGTTCTGGAGTTCGACCTTGCCCGCTGTGCGCAGCGCGCGGCTGCCGTCGCGGGGCGGCGTGGGGACGGCGTCCGTACGGGACAGTGCGCCGGCCTTGTCGAAGGCGCGGCGGACCTGGCGCACGACCGTCGCGTGGTCGATGTTGCCCGCGGCCGCGACGACGAGGTGGGTCGGGTCGTAGTGCTTCTTGTAGAAGCGCCGCACGCGGTCCGCGGTCAGGGCGTTCACGGTGTCGACGGTGCCGAGTACCGGGCGGCCCAGGGGCGTGTCGCCGAACATGGTGTGTGCGAACAGGTCGTGCACACAGTCGCCGGGGTCGTCCTCGGTCATCGCGATCTCCTCGAGGATGACACCGCGCTCCGCGTCGACGTCCTCCTGAAGGATCAGCGAGCCGGTGAGCATGTCGCAGACGACGTCGATGGCGAGCGGCAGATCGGTGTCGAGCACCCGCGCGTAGTAGCAGGTGTACTCCTTGGCCGTGAAGGCGTTCATCTCGCCGCCGACCGCGTCGATCGCGGCGGAGATGTCGAGGGCGGACCGCTTGTGGGTGCCCTTGAACAGGAGGTGCTCGAGGTAGTGCGTCGCGCCGCCGAGGGAGGGCGTCTCGTCGCGTGAGCCGACGTTCGCCCAGATGCCGAAGGTGGCGGACCGTACGGAGGGCAGCGTCTCGGTGACGACGCGCAGACCGCCGGGGAGGGTGGTGCGCCGGACGGTGCCGATTCCGTCCTTGCCCTTGAGGAGGGTTTGGGTACGGGCGACGGCCCGCGCCTCCGAGGAGG
>NZ_JBSGZJ010000340.1:0-7776 GCF_053610925.1 Streptomyces sp. NPDC054847
CTCATCGCCCGCGGCGCGCCGCCCCCGCAGAGGGCCGCGAGATCTTCCGGCGCGTCCTTGGGCGCTCGGAGGTCCGAGTGAGGCCGCCCCCCCGTTCGAGCGAATCAGTCGCACGGTCCGCGGGATCGACCGGGCCCCGCCGCGCCCCTGCACCAAAGGCGATGACGGCCTCGGAACAACCCGCGAGGACACCATGGACGCTGCCCCGGGCCGACGGGAAAGAGCAGCGAGAGACCCCATTCTCCCGGTTTGCAAAGTATTGATCGGATCGCACCGCGGTTCCGTTGCTGCGCCATGAGCCTCTTGACCGGTAGGCTTTCCGTGTGATCTTCAAGCGCATCGGTAACGGGCGGCCGTATCCCGACCACGGCCGGGAAAGCACCCGGCAGTGGGCGGATGTCGCGCCGCGCCCGGTCCGCCTCGATCAGCTCGTGACCACCAAGGGACAGCTGGATCTCGAGACGCTGCTCGCGGAGGACTCGACGTTCTACGGGGACCTCTTCGCCCACGTCGTGAAGTGGCAGGGCGACCTCTATCTGGAGGACGGGCTGCACCGCGCCGTGCGCGCGGCCCTTCAGCAGCGTCAGGTCCTGCACGCCCGCGTGCTCGAGCTGGGCTGAGCGGACCGGCGCTTCCCCGGGGCCGCGGCGACGGCCGGCGGCGCCCCGAGGGCGGCCCGCCACGGTCTGCGGCTGATCCTTTCGGGGCCCTTTCGACACCGTACGGACGCAATCAACTGATCGTTTAGTAGGCACGGCCACCACACCGCATTACGCTGCGCCCATGAGCATGCTGACTCCCCCGGGCATGGGCGGAAAGTACCGCATCACGGGCGACAAGTACCCACGAATGCGACGCCCCCGGAACCGCCGCAGGATCGTCCTCGCGGCTGTCGCCGCGGTGGTCGCGCTGGGCCTCGCCGGCTGGGGGACGCTGCAGCTCATCGACGCGTTCACGGGCGGCGGCGCGAAGACCTCCGCGAGCGGGGGCGGCACCCGGTGCAAGCCCGCCCCGTCCCCCTCCGCGGCGCCCCCGCCGCCGCTGCCGCGCCAGATCACGGTGAACGTCTACAACGCGACGCCGCGCGCCGGTCTCGCCAAGTCGACGGCCGACGAACTGAAGAAACGTGGCTTCAAGATCGGCAAGGTGGCGAACGCGCCGGCTGCCTACGACAAGAAGGTCCCCGGCACCGCCGTACTGCTCGGGGCGTCCACCGCACAGAGCGGCGCCTTCCGGGTGCTCGGCACCCAGGTGCGGGGCTTCCAGGCGAAGACCGACACCCGCACGACCGCGGACGTCGACTTCATCATCGGCACCGCGTTCAAGACCCTCGACGCGAAGGCGAGCGCGGACGTCGCCCTCGCGGCCCTGTCGCAGCCGAAGCCGGCACCTTCCGGCAAGTGCTAGGGAGCGCCCCGGGAACGACGGAAGGGCCGGATCGCTCCGGCCCTTCCCGTGTCCCGCGGCGCGGTCGGCCGCACCACTGACGGACCGCTACTCGGCCGTCCCGTACATGCGGTCACCCGCGTCACCGAGGCCGGGCACGATGTACCCGTTCTCGTTCAGACGCTCGTCGACGGAGGCGGTCACGACGGTCACCGGCGTGCCCGCCAGCTCGCGCTCCATCACCTCGACGCCCTCCGGCGCCGCGAGAAGCACGACCGCGGTCACATCGTCCGCGCCACGCTTGATCAGTTCACGGATGGCGGCGACCAGCGTCCCGCCCGTCGCCAGCATCGGGTCCAGCACGTACACCTGGCGCCCGGAGAGGTCCTCCGGCATGCGCGTCGCGTACGTCGAGGCCTCGAGCGTCTCCTCGTTGCGGATCATCCCCAGGAAGCCCACCTCGGCGGTCGGCAGCAGCCGGACCATGCCGTCGAGCATGCCCAGGCCGGCCCGCAGGATCGGCACGACGAGCGGCTTCGGGCTGGACAGCTTCACACCGGTCGTCCGGGTCACCGGGGTCTCGATGTCGACCTGCTCCGTGCGCACGTCCCGGGTGGCCTCGTAGGCGAGCAGGGTGACCAGCTCGTCGG
Organism: Streptomyces sp. NPDC054847; assembly: GCF_053610925.1. Lineage (NCBI taxonomy): Bacteria > Bacillati > Actinomycetota > Actinomycetes > Kitasatosporales > Streptomycetaceae > Streptomyces > Streptomyces sp. NPDC054847. The sequence goes on from NZ_JBSGZJ010000340.1 coordinate 2,037, forward strand.
CGAGCCGCCGGAAGGTAGGGGAGTCGGTGCGCCTGTCGCGCAGCGTTGTGAGTTTGTGCGCCACCAGCGGGTGGTCGACGACGTGGATCCGCATGGCGTCAACAGTAGCCCGCGCTCGCATCAAGGACGGTTCCGGAGGGAAGGTGGAGAGGTGTCTCCCCAGGCCGCGGGGCCGAGGAAGTGCCCGCGGACAGGTCCCGGGGGAGTACGGAGACAGCCGTGGGGTGGTGTGGCCGATGCCGGAGACCGAGCCGGAGCCGGAGCCGGAGCAGGAGATCGCGACCGACGGGGAGCGCCGCAGACGACGCGCCCAGTTCCTGCGCGAACTGAACGAGGCCAAAGCGCTGCGCGACCGTGTCCAGCCGCGACGCGCCCGAGCGGCCCGGATGCGCCGGCAGATGCGCATGCGGACCTTTCGCTGGTAGACCGTCCCACGAGCCCCTTAAGAACTGATGGCCGACGCAACGACGGAAGACCTCTCGCAACGCGCCTCTTTCTGCCACGATTCCGAGTGGGCGGGGCACGAACGCAGAACGCGCCGCCGGTCGTCACACCTCTGATCAGTGGGAGAGTCACGGTGTACTTCGCCGCACTGCTCGCGCGCACTCATGACGGGTGGGAAGCGAGCGACACAGAGCTCGACGATGTGGAGACCCTGTCGGATCTGACCGACCTGGCCCGCGAAGCCTCGGTGGACGAGGACACGGTCCTGGTCTTCATCGAGCAGGAGGACGCCTGGTTCGGCATCCTCCGGGTCGAGGGCGAGGAGGACCCTCGGATCTTCGTCTCGGACGCGGCCGCTGCCGCACGCTCCTCCTATGGGGAGATCCTCACCAACGAACTGCTCGGCGGGGACGACGACGACCCTGCCGCCGACCTCGACGCGCTGGACCTCGACGGTACGGAGGACGGAGAACCGGAGGAGGACGGGGCCGACACGGTGGACCTGCCAGCCCAGGCCGGCGAGTCCGTCCCGACGGGTCCGGCCGGCGACCGCGAGATCCTCGCCGATCTTGGGCTGTCCGAAAAGGAACTGCTGGCGCTGGAGACGGACGCGCTGTCGGAGATCGCGGACGCGCTCGGCGCCGGCGAGGTACTGGAGACCGTGCGCTAGTGCCCCGCCCGGCAGACGAACAGGCACCGGACCGTACGCCGGAACCGGTGCCGTGGAACGACCCTGTGCGCGGTCCGTGGGAGGCGTCGATGCGCCTCGCCCTCGGCGAGGCGGACCGCGCGGAGCAGGGCGGCGACGTGCCGGTAGGCGCCGTGCTGCTCTCCGGGGACGGCACCATCCTCGCCGTCGGACACAACGAGCGGGAGGCGACGGGCGATCCGACCGCGCACGCCGAGGTGCTGGCGATCCGCAGGGCCGCCGTCGTCCTCGGCGAGTGGCGGCTGACCGGCTGCACGCTCGTCGTGACGTTGGAGCCGTGCACGATGTGCGCCGGCGCGATCGTGCAGTCGCGGGTGGCGCGCGTGGTCTACGGGGCGCGCGACGACAAGGCCGGCGCGGCGGGCTCCCTGTGGGACGTCGTACGGGACCGCCGGCTCAACCACCGGCCCGAGGTCGTGAGCGGAGTGCTGGGCGAGGAGTGTTCGAAGCAGCTCACGGCGTTCTTCAGGGACCGGCCGGGCGACCGCTGAACCGTGCCCGCCGGCAGTCGGGAACGAGCTCGGCGGACGCTTGCCCATAACCGATTTCAGAGCACGGCCCACCTTGGGCTAAGCTCTCTCCCGGTAGCGTGTCCGAGCGGCCGAAGGAGCTCGCCTCGAAAGCGAGTGTGGCGCAAGTCACCGAGGGTTCAAATCCCTCCGCTACCGCTCTTGTCGAAGGCCCCGGTGCATGGCACGGGGGCCTTCGTCGTGGCCGCGGACCTCTCGGTACGTCCCCGGCCTTCCGGCCGTACGCCGCGGCCCGCAGAGGGATCTCCAGGCACCGCTGAAACCGCTGAGGATCCGACGCCTGCACGCAGAGCGCGCCGAGGCGCAGCCTCCGGCGGACGCCGGTCCGGGCCGGCCCGGTGGGCACGATCGGGGGACCACGGCCAGGGTCCGGTGAGCGGCTCCGCGGCTCACGCTCCGCCCGCCGCGCGCCTGAAAGGGCGCGGGGAACAGGCTCTTGGCCGTGGAAAATCTGTCCGAATGCGCTCGGCTAGACTCACGCGACGCGTCGCCGGGGCAGGACAGCAGGGGAGACAGGGGCCGATGGTGCAAGCCAAGAAGATAGCCGTGTACATCGTGGTCGTCTTCATCCTGTACACGATCATCAACTCCCCCGACCGGGCGGCCGACCTGGTGGGGGTAGGGTTCGAGGGCATTTCGAGCGCCGCGCAGGGCGTCGGAGAGTTCATGACCGAGCTCGTCAACTAGGGCCGCGCCAGGCATCGCGGCCCCCGGCCAAGATCCGCCGGACAGGCCCCCGCCTGCCGGCCAACCAGGGAGTGCCCCGTGATCCGCCATCTGGTCCTCTTCAAGCTCAACGAGGGTGTCGAGCGCGACGAGCCCCGCGTCGCCGCCGGAGTGAAGGCCTTCCAGGAGCTGGACGGCGTCGTACCGGAGCTGGAGTTCTGGGAGTGCGCCTGGAACATCACGGACCGGCCCATCGCCTACGACTTCGCCATCAACTCGGCCGTGGCCGACAAGGACGCGCTGAAGCGGTACATCGAGCATCCGGCCCATCAGGCGGCCGCCGGACAGTGGCGCGAGTTCGCCACGTGGGTGATCGCCGACTACGAGTTCTGAAGTCCCCTCCACGAGCCCCTCGCCCACCAGGGCGGGGGGCTCGTCGGTTTTCCGTCCCAGCAGGACGTCAACACGGCGTTATCGGGTGCTTGCACACAGTGGACATGTCTTGTGATGCTATGACCGCTTTTGACGGATGAGTTGACCGAAAATGACCGCAAAGGGGTGGCTTGACCGTGTCGGCCAGTACTGCGCCTCAGGTGCCACCTCAGAACGAGAGGCCGGACGACACCGCCCCTGCCGCGAGGCCGCAGAGGCGCGGTGCGGACACCCGGGCTCTGACCCAGGTGCTGTTCGGCCGCCTCAAGGGACTCCAGGCGGGGACCGCGGAGCACTCCAGGGTGCGCGCCGCGCTCATCGAGGCCAACCTCCCGCTCGTGCGGTACGCCGCGGCCCGGTTCCGCAGCCGCAACGAGCCGATGGAGGACGTGGTCCAGGTCGGCACGATCGGGCTGATCAACGCCATCGACCGGTTCGACCCGGACCGCGGCGTGCAGTTCCCGACGTTCGCGATGCCCACGGTGGTGGGAGAGATCAAGCGGTACTTCCGCGACAACGTGCGGACCGTGCACGTGCCGCGGCGCCTCCACGAGCTGTGGGTGCAGGTGAACGGGGCCACCGAGGACCTGACGACCGCCCACGGGCGCTCCCCCACGACCGCGGAGATCGCCGAGCGGCTGAAGATCGGCGAGGACGAGGTGCTGGCCTGCATCGAGGCCGGCCGTTCGTACCACGCGACGTCGCTCGAAGCGGCCCAGGAGGGCGACGGCATGCCGGGGCTGCTGGACCGGCTCGGCTACGAGGACCCGGCGCTGGCCGGCGTCGAACACCGCGACCTGGTGCGGCATCTCCTCGTCCAGCTGCCGGAGCGCGAACAGCGGATCCTGATGCTCCGCTACTACAGCAACCTGACACAGTCGCAGATCAGTCAGGAACTGGGCGTCTCCCAGATGCACGTGTCGCGACTGCTGGCGAGAAGTTTCGCTCGACTTCGTTCCGCAAACAGGATCGAAGCGTAGCTCGAACGGGTAGAGCACCTCTGAGCCGCTGACGGCGGCTCAAAAGCCGTACACCCCCTGTTTACTGGGCATTTTCGCGCGATACTTGTCGACATGTCACTACAGCGTGTTGCCGACATGTGACATTCTGCTGGAACCGCGTTTGCCGCAGCCTCGCCGCCGGTATTCAGGTGGAGGCTGCGTTCCTCAGACGGTCGCGGCCACCGCGACCGTCCGCGACCTCAAGGGGGTGGCATGTCCGTAGAACAGGGCAGCTCGAAGGTGCTCACTCGCGCTCCAAGCGCGCCCGCACCCGTCGTGCCCGGCAGCTCGGAAGCCATCGACACCCGCACTCTCTCCCGTTCCCTGTTCCTGCGGCTTCGCACCCTGGACAGCGAGGGCGCGGCCGACGACAGCCCGGAGCGCACCTACGTGCGCGACACCCTCATCGAGCTCAACCTCCCGCTCGTGCGGTACGCCGCGGCGCGGTTCCGCAGCCGCAACGAACCGATGGAGGACATCGTCCAGGTCGGCACGATCGGCCTGATCAAGGCGATCGACCGCTTCGACTGCGAACGGGGCGTGGAGTTCCCCACCTTCGCGATGCCGACGGTCGTGGGCGAGATCAAGCGCTTCTTCCGTGACACCTCGTGGTCCGTGCGGGTCCCTCGCCGGCTCCAGGAGCTGCGCCTCGCACTCACCAAGGCGAGCGACGAGCTCGCCCAGAAGTTGGACCGCTCCCCGACCGTTCCCGAACTGGCCGCGGTACTGGGGGTGTCGGAGGAGGACGTCGTCGACGGCCTCGCCGTGGGCAACGCCTACACGGCCTCTTCGCTCGACTCGCCCTCGCCCGAGGACGACGGCGGCGAAGGCTCGCTCGCGGACCGCCTCGGCTACGAGGACTCGGCGCTGGAAGGTGTCGAGTACCGCGAGTCCCTCAAGCCGCTGCTGGCCAAACTGCCGCCCCGGGAGCGGCAGATCATCATGCTGCGCTTCTTCGCCAACATGACCCAGTCGCAGATCGGCGAGGAGGTCGGCATCTCCCAGATGCACGTCTCGCGTCTGCTGACCCGCACGCTGGCACAGCTGCGGGAAGGGCTGATCGCCGACTGACGAGCCGGGCTCCGTCCGCTCGGGGCCCGTCTCGAAGAGGTTTTCCGGAAGCTTCCTTCCTAACGGGCCGTCAGCCACAATGACGCGATGCGACGGCGAACCGGTTCAGGGATCGTGGCGTTGGCGCTCTGCCTCGGCGGAGCGCTGACCGCGTGCGGCAGCAGCGGCGAGGGGGAGGTTGCCCTCGGCGCCGCCGGCTCAGGACCGGACCGTGCGCCCACCGCTGCCGTGCCGCCGAAGGGCAAGGTCTCGCTCGCCCCGCTGGACGGGAGCGAAGAGCCCGCCGACGGCGCGACCACGGGCGCGGCCAGGATGGCACCCCGACAGGGCACCGGCGGGCCTGCCACCGGCCCGGAGGGCGGCAGTGATCACGCGTCGAGCGGCCCTGGCGGCACATCCGCGAGCGGTACGAGTGGCGCCGGCCCCGCCGGGAGCGGTGGACCGCAGCAGACCTCGGGCTCCGGCGGCACGCCCGCCCCGATACCTTCAGCGCCGGCGCCCGGCCCGTCCGATCCGGCGCCAGGCCCCACAGGCCCGGCCGTGCTTCTGCTCGGCGAGCCCGTCCGCGAGGCCCTCGACCGGCGCTGGTGCGAGAAGGTCACCGTGGAGTTCCGCAACACCGGCGGCACCGCCGCCGTGTCCGGGACCGTCACCTTTGCCACCCACATCATCGGCGCGCTCGGTGTCGACTGGGGCACACGCGAGTCCAGCGGGCCGCTGCCCGCGCCGATCGGGCCCGGAGCCGTGCGGAAGCAGGCGTACACGGTCTGCGTGGACGCCTGGCGGGTGCCCCTGGGCATGCACATCGAGACCCAGGACGTCACCGCGACATGGAAGTGACCGGGCCCGCCCGGCCCGGAACCCGTCCGGCCCGGACAGGTTCTGGT
>NZ_JBSGZJ010000341.1:0-7752 GCF_053610925.1 Streptomyces sp. NPDC054847
CCTCAAACGCCGGCGGGGCTGAAGTTGCCTGGGTCGGAACCTCCAAACGGCCGCCAGGCCGTAGGGGGAGATTGAGGGCACGGCGGAAGGCCGTACGGGGTCCGGGGCTTGCCCCGGTTCGGGAAGGGGCGGGGAGGGGAACGGCCCCGTGCAGCGGCCCACGCGCCTGCCCCCGCCCGCGCAGCGGCCCACGCGCCTGCACGCGGCCCGCACTGTCAGCGCGCCGGCACGCGGCCCCCGCGCCCGCACGCGCCCGTGCAGCGCCCCACTCGCCTGCCCCCGCCCGCACGCGGCCCCCGCTGTCAGCGCGCCCGCACGCGGCCCCCGCGCCCGCGCAGCGGCCCACGCGCCTGCTCGCCCCCGCCCACATACTCACCGCCCACCTGAGTACGAGCGCTCTCCCGCCCCACCCCGCCGCCCCGGCACCGTAACCCCCATGGGAACCAGCGTTCGTGAGCTTGCCGCCGCCACCCCCGGCAGCAGGGACCGGTACATCGATCTGTTGAGGGTCGCCTCGCTCGGGACCGTCGTCGCCGGGCACTGGCTCATGGCGGCGGTCACCGACGACGGCATCGGGAACCTTCTCGCCGTAGTGCCGGAGCTGCAGCTGCTCACCTGGGCCCTTCAGGTGATGCCCGTGTTCTTCTTCGTCGGCGGGTTCTCGCACGCCCTGTCCTACCGGTCGCTGCGGCGCCGGCACCCGGACCGGTCCGTGTACTCGGTGTTCCTGCGCGGCCGGCTCCAGCGGCTCCTGCGGCCCACGATGGCGTTCGTCCTCGTCTGGGGCGCCGCCGCGCTCGTCGTGCAGTTGCTCGGCGGGGGCGGCGGGATGACCGGAGTGGCGCTGCGGCTCGTGGCGCAGCCGCTGTGGTTCATCGGGATCTACCTCGCCATGGTCGCCTTCACCCCGCCGCTGCTGAAGCTGCACGAGCGGTTCGGCTGGGGCGCGTTCGGCACGCTCCTCGGCGCGGCGGCGGCCGTGGACGTGCTGCGGTTCACCGCCCATGTGCCCTTCGTCGAGTTCCTGAACTTCGCCTTCGTCTGGCTCGCCGTCCACCAGCTCGGCTTCCTGCGCGCCGACGGGCGCATCCGGATGCCCGCCGCGCTGGCGGCGGCCGGTCTCGCCGGGGCCGCCGCGCTCGTTGCCCTCGGGCCGTATCCGCTGTCCATGGTCGGGATGCCCGGCGAGAAGATCTCGAACATGGCCCCGCCGACCCTCGCCCTGCTCTTCCACGGGCTGTGGCTGGTCGGCGCGGTCGAGCTGCTCAAGGGACCGGGCGGACGGTTCGTGCGGCGAGCTCGCGTCTGGCGGGGTGTGGTGGCCGCCAACGGGGTCGCCATGACCGCCTTCCTGTGGCACCTCACCGCCATGCTCGGCGTCTACGGGGCGATGATCGCCGCCGGGCTTCCGCTGCGGGCGCCGGCGTCGGCGGCCTGGTGGGCGCAGACGCCGCTGCGCATCGCCGCCGCGGCCGGACTGACCGCGCTGCTCGTCGCCGCGTTCCGCAGGTTCGAACGTCCCGTGCGGAGCGCCGTCACGCCGGTGCCTGGCACCGGGCCGATCGCCGCCGTGGGGATCACGCTCTGCCTGTTCGGCATCCTGGGCCTTTCCATGGTCGGATTCGGCGGGCTGCTCGAGGGCAGGACGGCGATGCTGGTCGCCGTGCACGTCAGCGCCCCCGCCGCCGTCGCCATGGCGCTCGGCGGCTGGCTGCTGGTGGAACGGGCCGGACGGGGCAGCCGCGCCTGACAAGTAGGCTGGGAGGTCGATCGTTCCCCCTGTCAGGAGAGAAATGGCCGTCAACCTGGTCAATGTCGAGGCAGTCAGCAAGGTGTACGGAACACGCGCCCTGCTCGACGGGGTCTCCCTCGGCGTCTCGGAGGGAGACCGCATCGGCGTCGTCGGCCGTAACGGCGACGGGAAGACCACCCTCATCCGGATGCTCGCCAAGCTCGAGGAGCCCGACACCGGCCGGGTCACCCAGAGCGGCGGGCTGCGGCTCGGCGTGCTGACACAGCACGACTCGCTCGACCCGGAGGCGACGATCCGGCACGAGGTCATCGGGGACCTCGCCGACCACGAGTGGGCGGGCAACGCCAAGATCAGGGACGTGCTGACGGGGCTGTTCGACGGGCTCGACCTGTCCGGCTTCCCGCAGGGGCTCGACACCGTCATCGGACCGCTGTCCGGCGGCGAGCGCCGCCGTATCGCGCTCGCCAAGCTGCTGATCGCGGAGCAGGACCTGATCGTCCTCGACGAGCCGACCAACCACCTCGACGTCGAGGGCATCGCCTGGCTCGCCCGGCATCTTCAGACGCGCCGTTCCGCGCTCGTCTGCGTCACCCACGACCGCTGGTTCCTCGACCAGGTCTGCACCCGCATGTGGGACGTGCAGCGCGGCGACGTGTACGAGTACGAGGGCGGCTACTCCGACTACGTCTTCGCACGGGCCGAGCGGGAGCGGATCGCCGCGACCGAGGAGACCAAGCGGCAGAACCTGGTGCGCAAGGAGCTGGCCTGGCTGCGGCGCGGCGCCCCCGCCCGTACGTCCAAGCCCCGCTACCGCATCGAGGCGGCGAACGAACTGATCGCCGACGTGCCGCCGCCGCGTGACACGTCCGAGCTGATGAAGTTCGCGTCCGCCCGGCTCGGCAAGACGGTGTTCGACCTCGAGGACGTCACGGTCCAGGCCGGCCCGAAGGTGCTGCTGAAGCATCTGACCTGGCAGCTCGGCCCCGGCGACCGCATCGGTCTGGTCGGTGTCAACGGCGCGGGCAAGACCTCACTGCTGCGTACGCTCGCCGCGGCGGCCGAATCCGGCGGCGAGGAGCAGCCCGTGGCGGGCCGGGTCACCGTCGGCAGGACCGTACGGCTCGCCTACCTCTCGCAGGACGTCACCGAACTGCCGCCCGCGCTGCGCGTGCTGGAGGCGGTCCAGCAGGTCCGTGACCGCGTCGACCTCGGCAAGGGCCGGGAGATGACCGCGGGCCAGCTGTGCGAGCAGTTCGGCTTCGGCAAGGAGAAGCAGTGGACGCCCGTCGGCGACCTGTCGGGCGGTGAGCGGCGCCGGCTCCAGCTGCTGCGCCTGCTGATGGACGAACCGAACGTCCTCTTCCTCGACGAGCCCACCAACGACCTCGACATCGAGACCCTGACGCAGCTCGAGGACGTCCTCGACGGCTGGCCCGGCACGATGGTGGTCATCTCGCACGACCGGTTCTTCCTCGAGCGGACCACGGACCGCACGTTCGCGCTGCTCGGCGACGGCACGCTGCGGATGCTGCCGCGTGGCATCGACGAGTACCTGGAGCGCAGGGCACGGATGGTCGAGGCCGCCGTGCCGACGCCGCCGCCGGCCCCGTCCGGCGCCGTCAAGGAGAAGTCGGCGGCCGACACCCGCGCGGCGAAGAAGGAACTCCAGCGCATCGAGCGGCAGCTCGACAAGGTCTCCGACAAGGAGACCAAGCTGCACGCACAGATCGCCGATAACGCCACAAACTTCGAAAAGGTCGCCAAGCTGGATGCGGAGCTTCGCGAACTCGCCGTAGAGCGCGAAGAGTTGGAGATGCGCTGGCTCGAACTGGCGGAAGACGCCTGACGAACGGCCCCCGCCGTCCGTAGAGAAGCCGTGCAGAGCGCGTAACAACCCCATCACGGCCCGGTCCTCCCTTGGGAACAGGGGAGGACCGACCCCGCTCTGCGCTCGTCACGGGTGATACAAAGAAGGCCCGCTCGACTGATGCTGAACAACGGGGTTCGTGTCCGAATCACTCCTTCCGGTCGATGCGCTTGCCGGAGGAGCGGGGGAGTTCGTCCGGGCAGCAGACCGTACGAAGGGGGAAGCGCAGATGGGGCAGTCGCCGCCGTCCGGTCAGGCACGGCCTGCGGACCATGGGCGCGGGGTTCCGCAGCCGCACGCGTATCCGCCGGCCGTACCCGTTCGCCGCAGCCGTCCGCCGTGCACGCCGGCACACCCGCGCCCGGCGGCGTCGTCACCGCATCGGATCCCCGCCCCGCGCGGGAGGCGTGCCGGTGACCGCGCCCTCGGGCGGTGAGCGGAAGGTGCCGCTGAACACCGTGACGGCTTCCGGCAGATGAACGCGGTCCGGGCCGCCCGGACATCCCCGACTCCCACTCGCATCTCCCACTCATGAGGTAGTACGCCATGACGCAGCCGCCGAACCAGCCCCCGCAGGGAGGCTTCGGAGCCCCGCAGGATCCTCAGCAGGGAACTCCGCAGCAGCCGGGCCCGTACAACCAGCAGCCCGGCGCGTACAACCAGCCGGGTCCGTACGGCGGCTACCCGACGCAGCCGCAGTACCCGGGCGCGCCCGCACCCGGCGGCGGTGGGGGCTTCTTCAAGGGGAAGACCGGCATCATCGTGGCCGCGTCGGCCGCCGCGCTGCTCCTTGTCGGCGGGGGAACCTGGTACGCCGTCAGCAGTGGTGACGGCAAGGAGGACAAGCCGACCGTCAGCAAGTCCAGCGACGACCCGAAGCCGACCGGCTCCGCGTCCGTCGACCAGGGCGACGGCAGCGGCACCGGACGTGAGGGCGACGACGACCTCAACGCCGGCCGCAAGGACGGCGAGGCCAAGGTCCTGTTCCTGACGAAGAACGACATCGACCTGCCCCGCAACGGCGCCGAGGTGTTCGGCCCGTGGGTCGCCGGCGACACGGTCGTCAAGGCCATGTACCGGGAGGTCGCCGGCTACTCGGTGACCGACGGCAGCAAGAAGTGGAGCGTGCCGCTGCCCGCGGAGGTGTGCTCGGCCCCGGCGCAGACCTCCGCCGACGGCAAGATCGTCATCGGTGTCAAGGACGGCCTCACCGAGAAGGCCAAGTGCAACGACCTCCAGATGATCGACCTGAAGACGGGCAAGGCCGGCTGGAAGAAGCCGATCCCGAAGGCGTCCGGCGCGTTCGCCTCCCTCTCCGACTTCACCCTGGCCATCAGCGGCACCACGCTCGCGGTGGGCGGCAGCGGCAACTCCTACGGCTTCTCCATGGCCGACGGCAAGCAGCTCTTCGGCAAGCCGGGCAGCGGCTGCAAGCCGTTCGCCTTCGCCGGCGGCGCCAAGCTGCTGGCCGGTGCGAGCTGCCCCACGGACGACTACGACAAGCCGAAGCAGCAGCTCCAGGAGATCGACCCCGCCAGCGGCAAGCCCCGGTGGACGTACAACACCCCCGAGGGCTGGGAGATCGACAAGGTCTACTCCGCGAGCCCGCTGGTCATCTCCATCACCCAGCGTGAGCCGGAGAAGAAGTGGTCGATCATCGCGCTGACCGACAACGGCAAGCTGCGCTCGCAGATCTCGGGCGGCAAGAACGACAAGTTCCAGCCGCGCTGCGGCGGCGCGTTCGTCATCTTCGGTCAGAACCTCGAGGGCTGCACCGGTGTCGCCGCCGACGCGAAGCACTTCTACATGGCCACGGAGACCGACTACGGCAAGGCCAACGAGCTCGTCGCCTTCAGCCTCGACAGCGGCAAGGAAGCCTGGCGGGCGCCGGCCGGCGGGGAGCGCAAGATGACCCCGCTGCGCATCGAGGGCGGCAACGTCCTCGTCTACATGCAGCCCTCGTACGACACGGGCGGTGGTGTGGCCACCGTCGCGCCGACCGGTGGGGCGCCGAAGATGCTGCTCCAGCACCCGGCCTCGACCGCCGAGATCGAGAACTCCTTCTACTCCCCGAAGATGGCGTACGCGGACGGCCGGTTCTTCATCGCCAGCGGTCGTGTGAGCGCGCCCAACGACAAGGCCGAGAAGGAGACGAAGACCATGATGGGCTTCGGCCAGTGACCGATTCCGCCGTCGTAGGACCCACCTTCCGTCCCCCAGAGGTAAGCAAGCCATGACGCAGCCGCCGCCACCGCCCAGTCAGCCGCCCGGCCCGCCGCCGAACCAGCCGCCCGGCCCGCCGAACCAGCCCCCGAGCCAGCCGCCCGGCCCGCCCTCGGGCGGCGGCTACGGTCTGGCCAAGGAGCCCCAGCAGCCGGCCGGCGGGTACGGAACCCCCGCGCCGCAGCCGCAGACCCCCGCGCCGGGAGCGCCCTACGGCTATCCGCAGACGCCGCCTCCCGCCGAGCCGGGTTACGGCTATCCCCAGTCGCAGCCGCAGAGCCCGGCGCCGGGCGCGCCCTACGGCCACCCGCAGCCCGCGTACAGCGCGCCGACGCAGCCGATGATGCCGCAGCCGGCCGCGCCCTCCGGGGGCGGCGGACTGCTGAACAGGACGCAACTGCAGATCGTCATCGCCGCGTTCGTCGCCATCGTGCTGATCATCGGCGGCGGCTTCCTGTACTCGTCCACCAAGGACGACGGCGGCAAGCAGGACGAGGCGAAGAACAGCTCCGGCGGAACCGAGGGCGGCAAGGGCGGGAAGGGCGACGACGCCCCGGCCGCCCCCGACGGCCCCGGCAAGGAGAAGGCCCCGGCCGACACGGCCTCCAAGGTCGCCTTCCAGCTGCCGATCCCCGCGCGCTTCGACGTGACGGGTGTGCCGGGCTCCTGGGTCACCGACAAGGCGTTCGTCAAGACGAGCGTCAACTCGATCGTGGCCCACGACGTGTCCAAGGGCACCGTGCTGTGGACTCTCGACCTGCCCGGGCAGGTGTGTGCCGCCTCGCGTCACACGACCGAGGACAACAAGACCGCCGTCGTCTTCGAGGCCACGAAGCGGGCCAAGGGCGACAAGGGCTACCCGCCGTGCTCCGAGGTCGGCGTCGTCGACCTCGCCGCCGGCAAGCTGCTGTGGAGCAAGTCCGTCACCGGCGGCGCGAGCGGTGACGAGAAGGCCCGCTTCGACCAGGTCACCCTCAGCGGCAACACGGTGGCCGCCGGATACCTCGGCGGCAGCGCCGCGTTCGACCTGACGACCGGCGCCGTCCGCTGGAAGCCCACCGTCGACGCCGAGGAGTGCCGGGACATCGGCTACGGCGGCGGCAAGGCGCTCGTCGCGGTACGCCGCTGCGGCTCGTACGACAACGCCCAGGTGACCATCCAGCCGCTCAACCCGGAGAACGGCACGCCGCTCTCGTCCTTCAAGATGCCGGCCGGTGTCGAGGACGCGCGGATCGTCTCCTCCGACCCGCTGGTCGTCGCCGCCGACGTCGGTGATACGGGAACGTTCGGCATCTCGGACTTCTTCTCGATCGACGGCAAGACCGGGAAGCTGCGCGCCAAGATCACGGCGCCGGGCGACAAGTACCTCGCGAGGTGCTCCGCCAGCGACGGTGTCGAGGGCTGCCAGTTCGTGGTCGTCGGCAACGACAGGATCTACCTGCCGACGGAGGAGCACGAGGGAACGGGCGAGTCCTACTCGCGCACCAACGAGATCATCGCCTTCGACCTGGCGACCGGAAAGGCCGTCAGCGGCCGTGCGGACGCCGGTGACGGCTACCACTCGCTGCCGCTGCGCATGGACGGCGGCAACATCATCGCCTACAAGTGGCCCCCCTACGACAAGGGCGGCCAGGTCGTCAGCATCAACGGCGCCACCCTGAAGGAGACCGTCCTGCTGGTGAACCCGGCGGACAAGACGGTGCGGGACGCCGAGACGAGCTTCGTGGAGTCCGGCTCGGAGTACCACTTCAAGAACGGGCGACTGTTCATCGCGGACGACACCCTGAGCGAGCCCGACACGGGCAGCTCGAGCTCGTCGAAGTTCATGGCGATCTCCTTCGGCCCGAAGAGCTGATCCGTTCCACCGCTTCATCCGCACCGCGGCCCGGTCCCTCGCAGACGCGAGGGG
>NZ_JBSGZJ010000342.1:0-7750 GCF_053610925.1 Streptomyces sp. NPDC054847
GCCTCGGGCCGCGCCCTCTTCGTGTTCCTGCCCTGCTACACCCAGGTGTCCAGCCACATCCGGTTGCGCCACTCGTCGACCGGGATCGGGGTGCCCGTGTAGATCGGCCAGAAGTAGATGAAGTTCCAGACGATCAAAAGGACCAGTACGCCCGCGCCGATCGCGCCGATCGCACGGCGGCGTTCGTCGGAGCCGGGCGGGCCGAGGATCGCGCCGATCATCATCGCCACCGCGAGGCACAGGAACGGGACGAACACGACCGCGTAGAAGAGGAAGATCGTGCGCTCCTGGTACATCAGCCAGGGGGCCCAGCCCGCGGCGAACGCGCACAGGATCGCGCCCGCACGCCAGTCGCGGCGGAAGAGCCAGCGCCACAGGGCGTAGCAGATCGCGAAGCAGGCGGCCCACCACAGGAGCGGGGTGCCGAGGGCGAGGACCTCCGCGGCGCACTTGTCGACCGCGTCCTTCGGGCAGCCCTCGACACCCGGCTTCGGGTCCTCGTAGTAGTACGAGACCGGGCGCCCGAGGACCAGCCAGCTCCATGGGTTGGACTCGTAGGTGTGGCCGGACGTCAGGCCGACGTGGAAGTCGTAGACCTGGTTCTCGTAGTGCCAGAAGCTGCGCCACCAGTCGGGGAAGAGCCAGCTCCAGTCGCTGTCCTTGCCTGCGCCGGTGGAGGCCCAGTTGCGGTGGTAGCCCTTGTCCGTGACCAGCCACCCGGTCCACGAGACCATGTAGGTCACCAGCGCCACCGGCACGACGGAGACGAAGGCGGGGACGAGGTCCTTCTTCAGGACGGCGAGGTACGGCTGGACCGCGCCGGCCGTGCGGCGCGAGCCCACGTCCCACAGCACGGTCATCAGGCCGAAGGCGGCCATGATGTACAGCCCGTTCCACTTGGTGCCGGCCGCCAGGCCCAGCATCACTCCGGCCGTCAGCCGCCACGGCCGCCACCCCAGGCGCAGGGTCTCCGCGACACGGGCGTCCGGACGCAGCCTGCCGTCGTCGTCCTCCGGCAGCGCCGCCGCGAGCTTCTGTCGTGACCGGTCGCGGTCGAGCACCAGCGCGCCGAACGCCGCCAGCACGAAGAACATCAGCACCAGGTCGAGCAGAGCCGTGCGGCTCATCACGAAGTGCAGGCCGTCCACGGCCAGCAGCAGACCCGCGAGGCAGCCGAGGAACGTCGATCGGAACAGCCGCCGGCCGATGCGGCAGAGCATCAGCACCGACAGCGTGCCCAGCACCGCGACCATGAAGCGCCAGCCGAAGGGCGAGAAGTCGAACATCTTCTCGCCGAGGCCGATGATCCACTTGCCGACCGGCGGGTGGACCACGTAACCGGGATCGGTGGGGACCGCGACGGCCGACGGATCGTTCAGGATCGACTTGTCGACGTTCTTGGGCCAGCTGCCCTCGTACCCCTGGTTGATCAGCGCCCAGGCGTCCTTGGCGTAGTACGTCTCGTCGAATATCACCGCATGGGGCTGTCCCAGGTTCCAGAACCGCAGCAGGCCCGCGACCAGGGCGACCATCAGCGGTCCGCCCCACGCGGCGATGCGGAGCAGCGGTTCCACCGCCCGCGGCGGGATGCCGAAGACCGCCCACACCTGCCGGGACGGCCGGGTGAAAGGCGGCACCAGCCGGTCCCGTAGCCCGATCACTGGCCGGGGCGTGTAGCCGAATCGGCGCAGCCGGCTCTCCCAGCCGGGCGGCTGCTGTTCGGCGTCGTCCTTGCCCCGCAGGGGCTGTGGCGCGGTACTGGTCACCGCGCCATCGTAGGGAACACGGCTGTGCGATCGGTGCTCGGCAGTGCTGGGAGGATGGCGAGTGTGACTGGAACGCTGGTACTCGCAGGGACGCCCATCGGTGATGTCGCGGACGCGCCGCCCCGGCTCGCCGCCGAACTGGAGGGCGCCGACATCGTCGCCGCCGAGGACACCCGGCGGCTGCGCCGGCTGACCCAGGCCCTCGGTGTGCACACCCGGGGCCGGGTCGTCTCCTACTTCGAGGGCAACGAGGCGGCCCGTACACCGGAGCTCGTGGAGGCGCTGGCCGGCGGGGCACGGGTGCTGCTCGTCACCGACGCGGGCATGCCCTCCGTCTCCGACCCCGGATACCGCCTGGTCGCCGCCGCAGTGGAGAAGGACATCAAGGTCACCGCCGTACCCGGCCCGTCCGCCGTGCTGACCGCTCTCGCGCTGTCGGGGCTGCCGGTGGACCGCTTCTGCTTCGAGGGTTTCCTGCCCCGCAAGGCGGGTGAACGGCTCGGCAGGCTCCGGGAGGTCCAGGGCGAGCGCCGCACGCTCGTCTACTTCGAGGCCCCGCACCGCCTCGACGACACGCTCGCCGCCATGGCGGAGGTCTTCGGAGAGAGCCGCAGGGCCGCCGTCTGCCGCGAGCTGACCAAGACGTACGAGGAAGTGAAGCGCGGCGGCCTCGGCGAGCTGGCGGCCTGGGCCGCGGAGGGCGTCCGCGGTGAGATCACCGTCGTCGTCGAGGGCGCGCCCGAGTCCGGGCCGGAGGAGCTCGGCGCGGACGAGCTGGTGCGCAGGGTCCAGGTGCGGGAGGAGGCGGGGGAGCGGCGCAAGGAGGCCATCGCGGCGGTCGCCGCGGAGGCGGGGCTTCCCAAGCGGGAGGTCTTCGACGCGGTCGTCGCGGCGAAGAACGCGGCTCGACCCGCGTAGGCGGGGGATAAAGGTCTATCGTGAAAAGCAAAGCGCAGACCGTGTCCTGACCGCTTTTCCGTATGGAAAATCCCAAGACCGCTCAATCGATCGACAGGCGCTGGTGCGCTCCCGCCGGAAAAGGCGTCCACTTGGATCAGGTGGAGAGGAGCTGGCATGAGTGAGACCACAGGACCCGCGAAGGTGCACGAGGAGTATTCCTTCGCGTGCATGCGCTGCGGGCACGGCTGGGAGCAGTCCTACGACATCGAGCACCACGTCGATCCGTCGGGCCAGGAATTCGTCGTCTACAAGTCGGACGGGCGGCGGGTCCCTTCGCCGCTGTCCAGCCCGACCTGTGTCAACTGCGGCGGTCACGTCGTAAGGATCATGCGGGCGGGGCGGGTCTCCACGGTGCAGAACCTGATGGGCCTGACCGAGACCGGTTCCACCGTCGCGGGCGCCGTGCCGCAGGTGTCCCCTGCGGGGGCGCTGCCGGGCGAGGAAGTGCCCGATCCGCGGGTGGACCGGCCCGCGGACCGACCCACCTCCTCCGCGCCGCCGCCGTCCGGGTCGACGGCGGAGGAGGCCGTCGCGGAAGGCGGGACGGGCGGGGATGCCGCGCCCGAGGAGCACCACTGGCACCTCTCCGACCTGCTGCACCCCTTCCACCACCGCAAGTGAGCGACCGGGGGCGGATTCCGTAGGATCGCGCCCATGAGTTCGAAATCCGCACCGCCGCCGCTGCCCGAACCGCTCGGTGTCGCGGTCGCCGATTCGCACACCCACCTGGACATGCAGGAAGGCACCGTCGAGGAGGCCCTCGCCAGGGCGGCCGCGGTCGGTGTGACGACCGTCGTCCAGGTGGGCTGCGACATCAAGGGCTCCCAGTGGGCCGCGGAGACCGCCGCAGCGCACCGCGAGGTGCACGCAGCCGTCGCCCTGCACCCCAACGAGGCGCCGAGGATCGTGCTCGGGGACCCTGACGGCTGGTCGCGGCAGGGGGCACGGGACGCGGGCGGGTACGCGGCGCTCGACGACGCCCTCGCCGAGATCGACCGGCTGGCCGCCCTCGACGTGGTCAAGGCCGTCGGCGAGACGGGACTCGACCGCTTCCGCACCGGCCCCGAGGGAATGGCCGCGCAGGAAAGGTCGTTCCGGGCGCATATCGAGATCGCGAAACGGCACGGCAAGGCGCTCGTCATTCACGATCGCGAGGCGCACGCGGATGTGCTGCGCATTCTTGCGGAGGAAGGCGCGCCGGAGCGCACGGTCTTCCACTGCTATTCGGGCGACGCGGAAATGGCCGAAGTCTGCGCGGCCGCCGGTTACTTCATGTCCTTCGCCGGCAATGTGACCTTCAAGAACGCGCAGCCGCTGCGTGACGCGCTCGCCGTCGCGCCCGCCGATCTCGTGCTGGTCGAGACGGACGCGCCGTTCCTCACCCCCGCGCCGTACCGCGGACGGCCCAACGCGCCGTATCTGATTCCGGTCACGCTGCGGGCCATGGCGCAGGTCAGGGGGACCGACGAGGACACGCTGGCGGCGGCGATCGCGGCCAATACCGCCCGGGCGTTCGGCTACTGACCCGATCCGGGCGACCTCACCCGCCCGCAACGCTGAGTGTTCGCGTCGCTTTGGAGAGCGACCAACGCTCCGCTACTGTCCGGTGCCACTTGGCTGACCGGACCTTACGGAGCGTCGTGAGCGTGAGTAATTCGCAGGGCAGTCACCGTGCGGCGCGCGGCTCACGCCGTGCCGGTGCCCGGCCTCCGGCGGAGGCCGGTGCCGACCGGGCCACCGTGGCGCCGTACGGCAGCGCGCCGCAGCCGACGGCCGTGGACGGCCGGGCCGTGGCGCCTCGAGGGGCGGCGTACGCGCCGACCCTGCCGTACCTGGACCGCGGGGCGCTGACCCTCGTGGACCCGGACGCGGGCACGGTCCCGGCGGGAGCCGTCCCGTCGCACCGCCGGGCGGCCGTGGCGCAGGCGCCCACCCTGCCGTACGTGGATCTCCGGGAGGCGGGCGTCGCCGAGGAGCCGGTACGCCGCGCGCGGGCGCGACGCGGTGGCTCCCGGCGCCGCCGGCCCGCGGAGCGGCCGGACACGCTGCGGCGGCTCGTCCCGCAAGCCCTCGTCGTCGTCTTCCTCGCCGGCGGGACGACCGCGTTCGTGGCCGACGACAAGGCCGTCCGGCTCACCGTCGACGGCGTGCCGCGGACCATGCACACCTTCGCCGACGACGTGGCCGAACTCCTCGAGGACGAGGGCCTCGACCTGCGCCCCCATGACGTCGTCGCCCCCGGCCCCGAAGCGGACCTCGACAGCGGCGACGAGATCACCGTCCGCCACGGCAGACCGCTGAGACTCACCCTCGACGGACGGACCGGCGAGGTGTGGACCACGGCCACCACCGTCGGAGCGGCCCTGCGGGAACTGGGCGTGCGCGCGGAGGGCGCGTACCTCTCCGTGCCGCCTTCGACCCGGATCCCGAGGACCGGCCTGGCGCTGGACGTGCGCACCGAGAGGGCCGTCACGTTCATGGCAGACGGACGCGAACGCACCATCCGCACCAACGCCGCCACCGTGGGCGAAGCCCTCGGCGAGGCGGGGATCGTGCTGCGCGGACAGGACGCCACCTCCGTGCCGCCCGGCGGCTTCCCCCACGACGGCCAGACCGTCACGGTCACACGGATCACCGGCAGCCGTGAGGTACGCGAGGAACCGATCGGCTTCGCCGTCGAGAAGACCCTGGACCCCGCGCTCTTCACGGGTACCGAGGTCGTCGTGCGGCAGGGACGGCCGGGCGTGCGCCGGGTCACGTACGCCCTGCGGACCGTCGACGGCGTACGCCAGAAACCGCGGCGGACCGCCACGGACGTCGTGCGCGAACCCGTCACCGAGCGCGTGAAGGTCGGCACCGGGCAGCCGCCGTCCTCGGTACGCGGGGCGGACGGGCTGAACTGGGCGGCGCTCGCCGAGTGCGAGTCGGGCGGGCGGCCGGGCGCCGTCGACCCCTCCGGCACCTACGGCGGGCTGTACCAGTTCGACACCGCGACCTGGCACTCCCTCGGCGGCACCGGGCGTCCGCAGGACGCGCCCGCGGAGGAACAGACGTACCGGGCGAAGAAGCTCTATGTGCAGCGGGGGGCGAGTCCGTGGCCGCACTGCGGCCGTAGGCTGTATCGGTGAGCACCACTGATCCCGACGCACTCCTCGGCCCCGCCGACATCCGCGAGCTGGCCGCCGCGCTGGGCGTACGCCCCACCAAACAGCGCGGCCAGAACTTCGTCATCGACGCCAACACGGTCCGCAGGATCGTGCGCACGGCCGAAGTGAAGCCCGACGACGTGGTCGTCGAGATCGGCCCCGGGCTCGGCTCGCTGACCCTCGGGCTGCTCGAGGCCGCCGACCGGGTCGTGGCCGTGGAGATCGACGACGTGCTCGCCGGCGCGCTGCCGGCGACGGTCGCCGCGCGACTGCCCGACCGGGCCTCGCGGTTCTCGCTGGTGCACTCGGACGCGATGCACGTGCAGGAGCTCCCCGGGCCGCCGCCGACCGCGCTCGTCGCGAACCTGCCGTACAACGTCGCCGTACCGGTCCTGCTGCACATGCTCGACCGCTTCCCGACGATCGAGCGGACGCTCGTCATGGTCCAGGCCGAGGTCGCCGACCGGCTGGCCGCCGGCCCCGGGAACAAGGTGTACGGCGTGCCCTCGGTGAAGGCCAACTGGTACACCGAGGTCAAGCGCGCCGGGTCGATCGGCCGCAATGTCTTCTGGCCCGCGCCGAACGTGGACTCCGGCCTCGTCTCCCTGGTGCGCCGGACCTCGCCGGTGGCGACGACCGCCTCCAAGACGGAGGTCTTCGCGGTCGTCGACGCCGCCTTCGCCCAGCGCCGCAAGACGCTGCGCGCCGCGCTCGCCGGATGGGCCGGATCACCGGCCGCGGCGGAGCAGGCCCTGGTGGCGGCGGGTGTGTCGCCGCAGGCACGGGGCGAGTCGCTGACCGTGGAGGAGTTCGCGCGGATCGCGGAGGCGAAGAAGTGAGCGTCACGGTACGGGTGCCGGCCAAGGTCAACGTCCAGCTGGCGGTCGGCGGGGCGCGCCCCGACGGCTTCCACGACCTGGCCAACGTCTTCCTGGCGGTCGGCCTCCACGACGAGGTGACGGTACGGCCGGCCCCCTCCCTGAGCATCACCTGCTCCGGCCCGGACGCCGGGCAGGTCCCCCTGGACCGCACGAACCTGGCCGCGCGGGCCGCGGAACTGCTGGCGGCCCGCCACGGCATCTCGCCCGACGTCCACATCCACATCGAGAAGGACATTCCCGTCGCCGGCGGCATGGCGGGCGGCAGCGCGGACGGCGCGGGCGCGCTGCTCGCGTGCGACGCGCTCTGGGGCCTCGGCTCCTCGCGTGACGAACTGCTCGCCATCTGTGCGGAGTTGGGTAGCGACGTGCCCTTCAGCCTGGTGGGCGGGGCGGCGCTCGGCACCGGCCGCGGCGAGCGGCTGACCGAGCTGGAGGTCGGCGGGACGTTCCACTGGGTGTTCGCGGTGGCGGACGGCGGGCTCTCCACGCCCGCGGTGTACGGGGAGTTCGACCGGCTGAACGAGGGCCGCGCCGTTCCGGAGCCGGAGGCCTCGGCGGCGCTCCTCGACGCGCTGCGCACGGGGGACGTCCTCGCTCTGGCGGACGCCGTCTCCAACGACCTCCAGCCGGCGGCCCTGTCCCTGCGTCCGTCCCTCGCGGACACCCTCGCGGTCGGTGTCTCCGCGGGGGCGCTCGCCTCGCTCGTCTCGGGCTCCGGCCCGACGACGGCGTTCCTCGTCAAGGACGAGGATGCGGCGGAGGCGGTGGCGTCTGCGCTGCTCGCGTCGGGCACGTGCCGGGCCGCGCGGGTTGCGGGGGCGCCGGCGGTGGGGGCGAGGGTGGTCGCGGGCGGGGCGTGACCGCTGCGCTTTCCCCACCCCGCCCCTTCCCGAACCCGGGCTCCGCCCGGACCCCGAACCCGGGCTCCGCCCGGACCCCCGTGCGCGCTCCGTACCGGGCCGCCCGGTACCCCGTACCCGGGTTCCGCCCGGACCCC
>NZ_JBSGZJ010000343.1:0-7749 GCF_053610925.1 Streptomyces sp. NPDC054847
GAGCCGGCCCGCCGGCCCGGCGGCTGGCCCACGGCCTCCGCCCCCGGCCAGGGCGCGCCGCAGCCTGCGGCTCCCGCCCCGGCCCCCGCTCCCGCGCAGGCGGCCCCGGCGGCGCCCGGTCCTGGCCTCGCGCAGGGTGCCGGTCAGGTGCGGAACATGTGGCCGGAGATCCTGGAGGCCGTCAAGAACCGCCGTCGCTTCACCTGGATCCTGCTCAGCCAGAACGCACAGGTCACCGGCTTCGACGGCACGACCCTCCAGCTGGGCTTCATCAACGCCGGTGCCAGGGACAACTTCGCGAGCAGCGGCAGCGAGGAGGTCCTGAAGCAGGCTCTGGCCGAGCAGTTCAACGTGCAGTGGAAGGTCGAGGCGATCGTCGACCCGTCCGGCGGTTCCGGCGGCCCGGGCGGATCCGCTCCTCCGTCGGGCGGCCCCGGCGGCTACGGCAACCAGGGCGGCTACGGCCAGGGCAGGCCGCAGCCCGCCGCCCCGGCCTCCCCGCCCGCGCCGGCGCCCGCCGCGCCTGCGCCGCAGTACGACCGGGCCCCGTCGCAGCCGTCGCACCAGGCCTCCGCTGCTCCCGTGCCGCAGTCCTCGCCGGAGCCGCCCCGTCCCTCGGAGCAGTACGCACCGCCCCCGGTGTCCATCGAGGACGACGTTCCGGAGGCGGACGATCCGGACCTGGTGGACTCCGCGCTGTCGGGCCACGACCTCATCGTGCGCGAGCTCGGTGCCACGGTCGTGGAGGAATATACGAACGAGTAGCGGCCTCTCCCTCGGAGGCCCGTACGACAGGCAGGGGCGTCCGGCGGTTAGGCTGACTGCCGTGAAGGTCCTCGTCATCGGCGGCGGCGCCCGCGAACATGCCCTGTGCCGCTCTCTGTCCCTCGATCCCGACGTCACCGCTCTGCACTGCGCGCCCGGAAACGCCGGTATCGCGGAGGTCGCCGAGCTCCACCCGGTCGACCAGATGGACGGCGCGGCCGTCGCGGAGCTCGCCACCGGGCTCGGAGCCGGGCTCGTCGTCGTCGGCCCCGAGGCTCCCCTCGTCGCCGGTGTCGCCGACGCCGTGCGCCGGGTGGGCATCCCCTGCTTCGGCCCCTCCAAGGAGGCGGCGGAGCTGGAGGGCTCCAAGGCGTTCGCCAAGGACGTGATGGCCGCCGCGGGAGTGCCGACGGCGCGCAGCTACGTCTGCACGACCCCGGAGGAGATCGACGAGGCGCTCGACGCCTTCGGAGCCCCGTACGTCGTCAAGGACGACGGCCTGGCGGCCGGCAAGGGTGTCGTCGTCACCGACGACGTCGCCGCCGCCCGCGAGCACGCGCTGGCCTGCGGCCGGGTCGTGATCGAGGAGTTCCTCGACGGTCCCGAGGTGTCCCTGTTCGCCATCACCGACGGCGTGACGGTCCTCCCCCTCCAGCCCGCGCAGGACTTCAAGCGCGCCCTCGACGACGACGAGGGACCCAACACGGGCGGCATGGGTGCCTACTCGCCGCTGCCCTGGGCCGACCCGAAGCTGGTCGACGAGGTCATGGCGAGCGTGCTCCAGCCGACCGTGGACGAGCTGCGCCGTCGTGGCACGCCGTTCTCGGGCCTGCTGTACGCGGGGCTGGCGATCACCTCGCGCGGTGTGCGGGTGATCGAGTTCAACGCCCGCTTCGGTGACCCCGAGACGCAGGTCGTCCTGGCCCGTCTCAAGACGCCGCTGGCGCGTGTGCTGCTCCATGCGGCGAAGGGCACGCTGGACACCGAGCCCCCGCTCACCTGGCGCGACGACGCGGCCGTGACCGTCGTCGTCGCCTCGCACAACTACCCGGGCACCCCGCGCACCGGCGACCCGATCGAGGGCCTCGATGCCGTCGCGGCCGAGGACGCGCCCCACGCGTACGTGCTGCACGCCGGTACGAAGCGGGACGGCGACGCGGTCGTGAGCGCGGGCGGTCGGGTGCTGTCGGTCACGGCGACCGGCAAGGACCTCACCGAGGCCCGTGAGCGGGCCTACCGGGCCGTGGGCAGGATCCGCCTCGACGGGTCGCAGCACCGCACGGACATCGCCCGCAAGGCCGCCGAGGCCCGTCTCGGCGCCTGAGCCGGCCCGTCCGCGCCCTGGCGACCCCGGCCCGTCCGCCCTCGCGCAGATCCGGCCGCGCCCGCCCTCGCGCAGATCCGGCCGCGCCCGCCCTCGCGCACCCGGCCCGTCCGGCCTGCGCACGGGCTCGTCCGCCCTGGCGCACACGGCCCGGCAACGGCCCCCCTCGCACGCCGGCCCGGACCGACCGCGTGCGGCCCGACGAGGCCGCGGGCGACACCTCGCACCGCCGTACGACGCCCGCCCGGACATTCCGTCGGGGCGGGCGATCCTTTACCCAAAGCCATTCCATCGGGTGACGGCTTCCCTATCCGGATGACGGCCGCCAAAGCCCCAACTATGGTGCGGCGCAAGCATTCCGGCACTTGGCCCACCGGCATTGCGATGTCAGTGGGCGATGCCACAGTGGGGGAGTGACCAACACCGTCGCAGGGCAGAGGGGGTGAGGTCCGGCCGTGTCCGGTACCGGTATCGGTGAGTCGATGGGCGCCAGGGGCGCGCGTGCCAAGGCACTGGCCGTGCTGCGTATCCGCAGCAGGGCGGTCGCGGCGGCACTCCTCCCGGCGGCCGTCGCCGTCGTTCTGTTCGCAGGCGGGGCGACGGGCCACATGGCAGGCGGCGGCTGGGACATCGCCCGCTGGGCCGTCACGGTCTGCGCGCTCGTCGTGCTGGTGACCGCGGCGGTCGTGACCGCGATGATCGTGCGTGCCTCCCCCGCGCTGAGCCCGACCGTGGAGCTGCCGGAGCGTTCCGCCCCGGATCTCTACCGGCTGGTGAGGGATCTGGCGGAGCGCCTCGAGGTGCCCGCGCCATCGGCGCTGGCGCTGACGCCGGACTGCGACAGCTGGCTCGAGGACCGTTCGCACCCGGCGCACTCGATATCCGGTGGCCGGCGTCGCACGGGCGAGGCTCCGGTGCTGGTCATCGGTTCGCCGTTCCTGTGGTGGATGCGGGTGGCCGAGCTGCGCGCGGTGCTCGCTCCGGTCGTCGCGGGCACCGGGTCCGCCGCCGATCCCGACATAGCCGCCGCCCGCCGTTTCGTACGGGGGCTGGACGCTGTGGTCGCCGATGCCGCCCGCTCCGGCCAGGGCAGGACGCGCAAGCTGCTGTCCCGCTTCGTCGGCAGGACCGCGAGGCTGCTGCTCCGCAGCTGTCAGGACCAGGCCGCGGGCATGGAGCGCTGGGTCGCCGCGGCCGCGTCGGAGCGCGCACAGGCTGTGGACTACGGGCTGCGGATCGTGGCGCAGGAACAGGTCGGCCTGGCGTACGCGGGCTGGGACCGGTTGCTGACGAGGGTCGCGCTCCCCGCCTGGCGGATGGGCCGCTGGCCCTCCCGGCTGGACGCCGGTGTGGTGTCCGCCCTGACCGAGCTGTCGCGCCGGGACCGCCTTGCCGAGGGCTTCACCTCCCGGCTGGGCGAGCGCCCGGCCTGCGACCTGCTGGAGGAGCCGGGCGCGGTCGACGAGGCGGCGTCGCTGCTGGCCGCGCGTCTCTTCCACGGCGGTCCCGCCGGCCAGGGCCCCGACTGGGCGCCGGTCGACTGGCAGCAGTATCCGGAGGAGGTCGTGGACCGGAAGTGGCGTACGGAAGCGGCCCGTATCCACCAGGTTCTCGACGAGCTCGGCGTCGCGCCGTCAAGGGGGCCGCAGGGCCCGACGCTGGTCCGGGTCATGGACCACCTGTCCGCACGGCCCGGCGGAGAGGCGAGCGAAGCCCTGGCCGCCGTGCTGACCGCCCGTGTGGCGCGTGAGGAGGCACTCGCGGAGCCCGTGGCCGGGGCCGGGGACCACCCGGTGGACGCGTCCGAGGACGCCCTGGCGCTCTGGGGCGGCGGCGATCCGCTGCCGCTCATGCCGCTTCAGCCGCCGCGCACCGGCCGCGAACTGCTCGCCGACCATGTCGTCGCGATGGTGTGCTGCACGGCGGTCGACACCGTCGGCGCGGTGCCGGGTCTGGACTGGCTCGACGGTCCGGCGCTCCTGGTCGACGGCGAGCGGCGGGCGGATCTGGCGGCGCCCGTGCTGAGCCTGGTCGAGGACGGGGACGCGCAACCGCTGCGGGTCTGGCTGGGTTCCCTCGGAGTCCGCCCGGAGAAGCCGGTCCGCCTTGTCTGAAGGGCGCCTGTCGGGCGGAGCCGCGCCGGACCGGCCGCTCCCGGCCCGGTCCGGATGCCAGGTGCCGGGCGCGACAGGAAGCACCAAGCGGAGCGATCTCATCCGGTTCCGTTCTCCTTGCCGTCAATTCGCGACGAACGGTGACGGACTGCATGCGTAATGTGATGTGCTGGAGACCGGCGCTGAACAGGTCGGCGCGGCGCGGTTGTCACAGGGGCACCGAGGGAGGGGGCAGGCATGGGGGCGGATCAGATCCGGCGATGGGAATCGGGCGCTCTCGCGCACGCCGTCTCCGATCCCTTCGGCCAGGGCCCGCTGCCCTGGCTGCGCGGCAGTGAGAACTACTTCGACGACACCGGCCAGGTGGTTCCCTGGTACGCCGATCCGAGCCTGGCCCGCGGCGGCTCCGGCGGCCCCCGTACCGCGGACGACGTGCGCCGTCAGGTCAAGGGATTCGTGAGTCCCGGAGCGGCCGCCCCCGGCGAGGCCGTCGACTTCCACATCACGGTGGATCCCCCGCAGCAGTTCTCCGTCGACGTCTACCGGATCGGCCACTACGGCGGCGACGGCGCCGCCAAGATCACCACGAGCCCCCGGCTCTCGGGGATCGTCCAGCCTCCGCCGCTCACCGCCGACCGCACGGTCTCCTGCCACCACTGGTGGCTCTCGTGGCGGCTCCAGATCCCCTCGTACTGGTCCGTCGGCGCCTACGTCGCCGTGCTGACCACCCTGGACGGGTACCGCTCGCACATCCCCTTCACGGTCCGCGACGACCACCCCGCGGACCTGCTCCTGCTGCTGCCCGACGTCACATGGCAGGCGTACAACCTCTACCCGGAGGACGGCCGCACCGGCGCCAGCCTCTATCACGCCTGGGGCGAGGACGGCAGGCTGCTGGGCGAGGAGGACGCCGCGACCACGGTCTCCTTCGACCGTCCGTACGCGGGCGCCGGCCTCCCGCTCCATGTCGGCCACGCCTACGACTTCATCCGCTGGGCCGAGCGGTACGGCTACGACCTCGCCTACGCCGACACCCGCGACCTGCACGCCGGACGCATCGATCCGGCCCGCTACCGCGGCCTGGTCTTCCCCGGCCACGACGAGTACTGGTCGGCCCCCATGCGCCGGGCGGTGGAGCTGGCCCGCGACCGGGGAACGTCTCTCGTCTTCCTCTCCGCCAACACCATGTACTGGCAGGTCGAGCTCTCACCGTCGCCGTCAGGCGTCCCCGACCGGCTGCTGACCTGCCGCAAACGCCGTGGTCCCGGAAAGCCCGCGCTGTGGCGCGAGGTGGACCGGGCCGAGCAGCAGCTGATGGGCATCCAGTACGCGGGCCGGGTGCCCGAGCCGTCCCCGCTGGTCGTACGGAACGCGGACCACTGGCTGTGGGAGGCCACCGGCGCGGGGGAGGGCGACGAGCTTCCCGGCCTGGTCGCCGGAGAGGCCGACCGGTACTTCCCGCGCACGGCACTGCCCGAGCACGAGGGCCGGATCCTGCTCGCACACTCCCCGTACCTGGACGGCGACGGCACGGTCCGCCACCAGGAGACCTCCCTCTACCGGGCGCCCTCCGGCGCCCTGGTCTTCGCCTCCGGGACCTTCGCGTGGTCCCCGGCCCTGGACCGGCCCGGCCATGTCGACCCCCGGATCCAGCGGGCGACCGCCAATCTCCTGGACCGCATCTGCAAGCGTGACTAGTCCCCGTCCGTAGGACCCGGGGCTCGGAGCGCCCCGGGCCCTTGGCCGGCCGGCGGGGCCTGTCGCACCCTGACCAGGTGGGTCCGGCCCGCGTACGGGACAATCGGAGCTGTTGTTCACAGCCACGGGGAGGAACCGTGTCCGGATTCGTCGAAAAGCCCGAGCCGCTGCAGGTGCCCGGCCTGGTGCATCTGCACACCGGCAAGGTGCGCGACCTGTACCAGAACGAGGCGGGCGACCTCGTGATGGTCGCCAGCGATCGCATGTCGGCGTACGACTGGGTGCTGCCCACCGAGATCCCCGACAAGGGCCGGGTCCTGACCCAGCTCTCGCTGTGGTGGTTCGAACGCCTCGAGGACCTGATCGGCAACCACGTCATCTCCACCGAGCTGCCTCCCGGCGCGCCCGCGGACTGGGCCGGTCGCACGATGGTGTGCAAGTCGCTGCGCATGGTCCCGGTCGAGTGCGTGGCCCGCGGCTACCTCACCGGATCGGGTCTCGCCGAGTACCGGCAGAGCCGCACCGTGTGCGGTCTGGCGCTCCCCGAGGGCCTGAGCGACGGCTCCGAGCTCCCCGCCCCGATCTTCACGCCCGCGACCAAGGCCGCCGTCGGGGACCACGACGAGAACGTGAGCTACGAGGAGGTCGCCCGCCAGGTCGGCGCCGAGACCGCCGCCCACCTGCGCCAATCGACCCTCGCCGTCTACTCCCGGGCCCGTGACATCGCCCGCGGACGGGGCATCATCCTGGCCGACACGAAGTTCGAGTTCGGCTTCGACGGTGACAGGCTGCTCATCGCCGACGAGGTGCTCACCCCGGACTCGTCCCGGTTCTGGCCGGCGGCGAGCTGGCAGCCGGGCCGCGCCCAGCCGTCGTACGACAAGCAGTACGTCCGGGACTGGCTGACCTCGCCGGAGTCCGGCTGGGACCGGAACAGCGAGCAGCCGCCGCCCGCACTGCCGCAGGAGGTCGTGGACGCGACCCGCGCCAAGTACGTGGAGGCCTACGAACTCCTGACCGGCGCGACCTGGTCCTAGCGGGACGCCCGGACACGAAGAAGCCCCCGGCCGAAAGGCCGGGGGCTTCTTTCCTTGAGCGGACGACGAGATTCGAACTCGCGACCCTCACCTTGGCAAGGTGATGCTCTACCAACTGAGCCACGTCCGCATGCGCCGTAGCGCGGAGCCCACTATACCCAAACTCGGCGGTGCGCGAGACGCACCACCGACCGGAGTTCTCCTCACGGCCCGGCAGGGCCGGACGCGAGGGCATTCCGCATCGCCGGCCGGCGCCGGTGCGACTTCTTCGTGACGGCGAGCCGGCTCGTCCGGACGGTGATCCTCTCGCGCTTTCCCAAGGTCGTGGGTGAGCGCACTCCAAGAGGGCTTCGGCAGTCAACTCGCGCTGTCCGGAGGGATTTCCGGCGCATCGGAGGATGTCCGCCGGCCGCCGACGTTCTCGGGCCGGGCCCTCGCGCGGCCGTCACGAGCACTCCCGGCGAGGGCCTCGGTCGGCCTGTGCGGCCGGGCGTGATCATGGTTCGTCGGCGCACGTCGGCTGTGGGCACTGTCACAACCGGGATGATCAGGTCCGGCTGCGCGGTCTCCACATCGCCTTTGCCGGTCACGCGCTCGGCGGGGTCATTTGCCGCCGGCGCCACCCGTCCGCAGATGAGCTGCCCGTCCGCCCATGAGGAGAAGCCCGGCCAGGAAGAAACCCCGGAGTATGACGAAGGCCCGGAGCACGACGAAGGCCCCGGTCGCAATGACCGGGGCCTTCGTTCTCTGAGCGGACGACGAGATTCGAACTCGCGACCCTCACCTTGGCAAGGTGATGCTCTACCAACTC
>NZ_JBSGZJ010000344.1:0-7723 GCF_053610925.1 Streptomyces sp. NPDC054847
CCTCCGCGCCGCGCGGGTCAGGCCGCCGCGGTCACCGGCACGTCCGCCGAGGACAGTGCGATCTCGAGCACCTGCCGGACATCGGTCACCGGGTGGATCTCGAGCTTCTCGAGGATCTCCGCCGGGACGTCGTCCAGGTCGGGCTCGTTGCGCTTCGGGATCACGACCGTGGTGATGCCCGCCCGATGGGCGGCGAGCAGCTTCTGCTTCACGCCGCCGATGGGCAGCACCCGGCCGGTGAGCGAGACCTCGCCGGTCATCGCCACGTCCGTACGCACCTGGCGTCCGGAGAGCAGCGACGCGAGCGCCGTGCTCATGGTGATGCCCGCGCTCGGCCCGTCCTTGGGCACCGCGCCCGCCGGGAAGTGAATGTGCACGCCCCGGTCCTTGAGATCGGCGACCGGCAGTTCGAGCTCGGCTCCGTGCGAGCGCAGGAAGCTGAGCGCGATCTGCGCGGACTCCTTCATCACGTCGCCGAGCTGACCGGTCAGGGTCAGCCCCGCGGCACCGGTCTCCGGGTCGGCGAGCGACGCCTCCACGAACAGGACGTCGCCGCCCGCGCCGGTCACGGCCAGCCCGGTCGCCACGCCGGGCACCGCGGTGCGGCGCTCGGCCGGGTCCTGGGCGGACTCGGGCACGTGGTGGGGCCGGCCGATGAGCCCGCGCAACTCCTCGTGCGTGACGGTGAACGGCAGCTCCCGGTCCCCCAGCTCGTGCTGCGCCGCGACCTTCCGCAGCAGCCGCGCGATGGACCGCTCCAGGTTCCGGACACCGGCCTCGCGGGTGTACTCGCCCGCCAGCTTGCGCAGCGCGGAGTCGTCGAGCGTCACCTCGCCGGCCTCGAGTCCCGCCCGTTCCAGCTGGCGCGGCACGAGGTGGTCACGGGCGATGACGACCTTCTCGTCCTCCGTGTAGCCGTCCAGGCGCACCAGCTCCATACGGTCGAGCAGCGCCTCCGGGATGGCCTCGAGCACGTTGGCGGTGGCGAGGAAGACCACGTCGCTGAGGTCGAGCTCGACCTCGAGGTAGTGGTCGCGGAAGGTGTGGTTCTGCGCGGGGTCGAGAACCTCGAGCAGGGCCGCCGCGGGGTCGCCGCGGAAGTCGGAGCCGACCTTGTCGATCTCGTCGAGCAGGACGACCGGGTTCATCGAGCCGGCCTCCTTGATCGCACGCACGATCCGGCCGGGCAGCGCGCCGACGTACGTACGCCGGTGGCCGCGGATCTCGGCCTCGTCCCGTACGCCGCCGAGCGCGACGCGGACGAACTTGCGTCCCATGGCGTGCGCCACGGACTCGCCGAGGCTGGTCTTTCCGACACCGGGCGGGCCGACGAGCGCGAGCACCGCGCCCCCGCGCCGCCCGCCGACCACGCCCAGCCCCCGCTCGGCGCGCCGCTTGCGCACCGCCAGGTACTCGGTGATCCGCTCCTTCACGTCCTGCAGACCCGCGTGCTCGGCGTCCAGGACGCCCTTGGCGCCCTGGATGTCGTACGAGTCCTCCGTACGCTCGTTCCACGGCAGTTCGAGGACGGTGTCGAGCCAGGTGCGGATCCAGCTGCCCTCGGGGCTCTGGTCGGAGGCCCGCTCCAGCTTCTCGACCTCCTTGAGCGCGGCTTCCCTGACCTTCTCCGGCAGGTCGGCCGCCTCCACCCGGGCGCGGTAGTCGTCGGACTCGTCCTCGCCGTCCTGGCCGTTGAGCTCGCGCAGCTCCTTGCGCACGGCGTCCAGCTGACGGCGCAGCAGGAACTCGCGCTGCTGCTTGTCGACGCCTTCCTGGACGTCCTTGGCGATGGACTCGGCCACGTCCTGCTCGGCGAGGTGCTCGCGCAGCTGCTCGGTGGCGAGCTTCAGACGGGCGACCGGATCGCTGGTCTCCAGCAGCTCGATCTTCTGAGCCGTGGTCAGGAAGGGTGAGTAGCCGGAGTTGTCCGCGAGCTGCGAGATGCCGTCGATCTGCTGGACGCGGTCGACGACCTGCCAGGCGCCGCGCTTCTTCAGCCAGTCGGTGGCGAGTGCCTTGTACTCCTTGACGAGTTCGGTCACCGCGCCGGGCAGCGGGTCGGGCACGGTCTCCTCGACCACGGTCCCCTCCACCCACAGCGCCGCGCCGGGTCCCGTCGTGCCGGCGCCGATGCGGACGCGGCCGACGCCGCGGATCAGCGCACCGGGGTCGCCGTCGGAGAGCCGGCCGACCTGTTCGACGGTGCCGAGCACACCGGTCGCGGCGTAGGTGCCGTCGACGCGGGGAACGAGCAGCACCTTCGGCTTGTTGCCGGAGGGCCGGGCGGCAGCCTGGGCGGCCTCGACCGCGGCCCGCACCTCGGTGTCGGACAGGTCGAGCGGCACGACCATGCCGGGCAGCACGACCTCGTCGTCGAGCGGCAGGACGGGCAGTGTGAGCGGTGAGTTCGCCTTGATATCGGCAGCCATGATCTCCCCTTAGGCAGTCAAGTTGAGCTGTACCGACTCAATGGTTATGAGCCCTTGATTGTTCCCCGACAGTTGTTCGCTCTGAGCGATCGGCGAAATCCGGTGGGCGACAGGACCCGGGCGGGGCCACAGTGACCCGATGGAGAGCAAAGGGCTGAACCCTGACGGGACCATCGCACGCGAGGGTGCCCTCGACCGCATTACCCCGGCCTTCGCGCCGGTGGTGGCCGCCGCCCGCAAGGAGATCACCGGCCGCTTCGGCGACGACAGGCTGCACGGCGCCTATCTCTACGGGAGCATCCCGCGCGGCACCGCCGTCCCCGGAGTCGCCGACCTCGACCTGCTCCTGATCCTGCACGCGGAGCCCACGACCGGGGACCGGGCGGACGCCGACGCGGCGGAGGCGGTGCTCGACGGGGAGTTCGACGCGATCGACGGCGCCGGCATCCTGCTGGTCGGCGCCGATGCGGCACTCGCCGAGGCCGAGCGGTACGACCTGGGCTTCTTCATCTCCTGCCTGTGCACCCCGCTGACGGGCGAGGATCTCGCCGCCCGCCTTCCGGCCCAGTACCCGACGTCACTGCTGGCGCGCGAGACCAACGGCGACCTGACCCTCGTCCTGCCGCGCTGGCGCACCCGGCTGCGGGACGCCGCGACGGACGCCGATCGGCGCACGCTGTGCCGGAGGGCCGCACGGCGGCTCGTACGGTCGGGGTTCACGCTGGTCATGCCCCGCTGGGGCGGCTGGACCAGCGACCTGGAGGCGCAGGCGGAGCTGTTCGCCGGCCATTACCCGCAGCGGGCCGCCCAGATGCGGCTGGCCGCCGCGGCCGCCCGCCGTCCGACGCCGGACGAGGCGGTGATCCGCACGCTCGTCGAGGACCTGGGGCCTTGGCTGGCCGCGGAGTACACGGCGGCGCACGGGACCAAGGCGGACCGGCCGGCACCGTGAGCACGCGTGACCCACGTCACCCCGGAATCAGGTCGCGATCACCCACCCCCTCATTATGTAATGACCACATAAGCAGTTCACCTATTACCGACTCGCTTGAGGAGTTCCCGGATGCCGTTCCGGTCGACCGCGGAAATCGTCCACGCATGGGTCCACGGCTGGGTCGTCTCGCGCGGCGCGGCCGACCCCGTGCCCAGACCGTGGGGCTTCACGGTGGACGTCGGACAGGTCAAGCACGCCACCCGCCACGTCCTCACCGCGGACGACGAGGCAACCGTGCGCAAGGTCGCCGCGGAGGTGGCCGCGCCGACGGTCTGGCTGAAGGTCTTCGCCGATCCCGACCGCGTCCTCGAATGGGCGGGCCCCGAGTGGGCCGTCGACGAGCCCGGCTGGCTGATGTCCACCGAGCTGCGCCGCACCCCGACCACGGTGCCCGCGGGCTACACGTTGAGGACATGGACGCGCGGGGGTGTCGTGCGGGCCCTGGTCGTGGGGCCCGACGGGTCGTTCGCGGCGCGTGCCCAGATCGCCCCGACCGGGCGCACGGCCGTCGTCGACCAGGTGGAGACCGCGCCCGAGCACCGCCGCAAGGGCCTCGGCCGGCTGGTGATGCACACCCTCCACAACGCCGCCCTCGACCACGGGGCCCGCGTCGGCGTACTGGGCGGCACACCGGACGGCCGGGCGCTCTACGAGTCCCTGGGCTGGCACACCCACGCACCGCTGGTCAGCCTGTACCACCGGCCGGCCTGACCACGTCCCGCACCGGGGCGGAGGCTTCAAGAACCCGTACCGCCGCGGGCGCGCCCGCCCCCGCGGCCGCCAATCGGTTTGTCCGCCTCACATCGGCGCGGCCAAGATGGGGTCCGATCCGTGTCGTCCCGCACAGCCGCCCGGAGGTCGAGAACCATGCCGTTCCCCGCCGCAGACACCCCTGTCACCGTCGACCGACGGGAGGGATCCTGTGGCGAGATCGTGCTGCGCAGGCGGGGGTCCGGTGAAGAGTCGGTGTACGAGATCATCGCGAACGGCTGCTTCCTGATGGACACCTCCGACGGGAGGTCGGAGCGGCTGCTGGTCGACGCCGCACGCCGGGCGATCGGCACCGGGAACGTGGCGCCCCGCCTCCTCATCGGCGGCCTCGGGGTCGGCTTCTCGTTCGCCCACGCCGCCGCCGACCCGTCCTGGCGGCGGATCGCCGTGGTGGAGCGGGAGGAGGCCGTCATCGACTGGCACCGCGGCGGCCCGCTCGCCGCGATCTCCGGCGACGCCCTCGGCGACCCGCGCTGCGTGATCCTTCACACGGATCTCCTCGAGTACCTCCGCTCGACCACGGACCGTTATGACGCTCTGTGCCTGGACATCGACAACGGGCCCGACTGGACGGTCACCGAGGACAACGGTGATCTCTACTCGCCGTCCGGACTCGAGGCCTGCAAAGGCGCGTTGGACCCCGGCGGGGTGCTGGCCGTATGGTCCGCGAAGCCGTCCACCAGCTTTGAGGACGCGTTGCGGAATGCCGGGTTCACTGGGGTAAGGACCGAAGAGATCCGCCTTGCCCGGGGCGTACCGGACGTGGTCCACCTCGGCGTTCGCCCTGCGTAGCCGGGACGCCGTCGCTGCCTTTACGCTGCTGGACTACACACGGGATCTACCTTCGAACCGGATCCACATGCAGCTCGCAGAGAACGCGTACAAGGGCGGGGCGATGGAGCAGACACACACCACGCAAAACGGCGTCGCGGCCACACCCGGGGCCCAGCGCCGGGTGCTGGTGGTCGAGGACGACGCCACGATCGTCGACGCCATCGCCGCACGGCTGCGGGCGGAGGGCTTCCTGGTGCAGACGGCACTGGACGGCCCCGCCGCCGTCGACGCGGCGGACGCCTGGCAACCGGACCTGATGGTCCTCGACGTGATGCTGCCCGGCTTCGACGGGCTGGAGGTCTGCCGCCGGGTCCAGGCACAGCGGCCCGTTCCGGTGCTGATGCTCACGGCCCGTGACGACGAGACGGACATGCTCGTCGGGCTGGGCGTCGGCGCCGACGACTACATGACCAAGCCGTTCTCCATGCGGGAGCTGGCGGCCAGGGTGCACGTCCTGCTGCGCCGCGTGGAGCGGGCCGCGCTCGCCGCGGTGACACCCCGCAGCGGCATCCTGCGCCTCGGCGAGCTCGAGATCGACCACGCTCAGCGCCGGGTAAGGGTCCGGGCGGAGGACGTCCATCTGACACCCACCGAGTTCGACCTGCTGGTGTGCCTCGCGAACACGCCGCGCGCCGTCCTCTCCCGTGAGCAGCTGCTCGCCGAGGTGTGGGACTGGGCGGACGCCTCCGGGACCCGCACGGTCGACAGCCACATCAAGGCGCTGCGCCGCAAGATCGGCGCCGAGCGCATCCGCACCGTCCACGGGGTCGGCTACGCACTGGAGACGCCGGCGCCATGAAACGGCGGCCGGCGGGCGGTGGACCGGGCAGGCGGCTGAGTACCGCGTCCATCACGATATCGATCAAGACCAAGCTCAGTACGCTCGTCGTGGTCTCGGTCTTCATCACCACCGGTCTGATGCTGATGGCGTTCCACAGCAAGACCGAGGTGCGTTTCATCACGGTCTTCACGATCATCGCGACCCTGCTGATCACGCAGTTCGTGGCGCACGGCCTGACCGCCCCGCTGGACGAGATGAACACGGTCGCCAAGGGCATCTCCCACGGCGACTACACCCGCCGGGTGCGCGGCGCCGACCGGCGGGACGAGCTCGGCGACCTCGCCTCCACGATCAACCGCATGGCCGACGACCTCGAGGCCGTGGACCGGCACCGCAAGGAGCTCGTCGCCAACGTCTCGCACGAGCTGCGCACCCCCATCGCCGCGCTGCGCGCCGTGCTGGAGAACGTCGTCGACGGGGTCTCCGCCGCCGACCCGGAGACGATGCGCACGGCGCTGAAGCAGACGGAGCGCCTCGGCCGCCTGGTCGAGACACTGCTCGACCTGTCCCGGCTCGACAACGGCGTACTGCCGTTGAAGGCCCGGCGCTTCGAGGTCTGGCCGTATCTGTCCGGGGTGCTGAAGGAGGCCAACCTCGCCTCCTCGCGACGCAACCTCGCCTCCGGATCGGGCCATCACACCCGCACCGACGTCCATCTCCACCTGGACGTCTCCCCGCCGGACCTGACCGCGCACGCGGACGCCGAGCGGCTGCACCAGGTGGTGGCGAACCTCATCGACAACGCCGTGAAGCACTCGCCGCCGCACGGCCGGGTGACGGTACGGGCCCGGCGCGGCCCGCACCCCGAGTCGCTCGACCTCGAGGTGCTGGACGAGGGCCCGGGCATCCCCGAGCAGGAGCGCCACCGGGTCTTCGAGCGTTTCAACCGGGGAGGCGTCCCCTCACCGCACGGTCCGGGCAGCGACGGCGGCACGGGCCTGGGCCTGGCGATCGCGCGCTGGGCCGTCGATCTGCACGGCGGCCGCATCGGCGTGGCCGAATCCGCACACGGCTGCCGCATCCAGGTCACTCTTCCGGGGCTCAGGACGGCACGCCCTTGACGTAGGGTTCGAACCGGAAGCGCAGATTCTCCGTGTAAGTGTTCGGTACACGGGAAGCCGATGTGCACAGCTGCGGAAAGCAGCCGGTCAGCACGTCGCCGGGCAGCGTCAGGGGTGCGGGCCAGAGGCCCGTAGCCGCCGTCAGGCGTACCCCCACCCGACCGAACCATGCTTGTTTCCCGCCATTAACAGCCCCGAAACGCGCCGTTCGGTGTGACTTGCGCGACGTTGACCGGCCCGGTCTGCACCTCCCGGCCAGGGAGGCGTAGCCTTTATTTCCGCTGTCCATCACCTTGTGAAGCGGAAGAGGGCGGTTCTCGCCGTGTCGTCTCAGTCCCCCAGTAACTCGAGCATCTCGACCGACCAAGCCGGGCAGGGTCAGAACCCTGCCGCCGCCTTCGGTGCCAATGAGTGGCTCGTCGACGAGATCTACCAGCAGTACCTCCAGGACCCGAATTCGGTCGACCGTGCCTGGTGGGACTTCTTCGCCGACTACAAGCCGGGAGCGGCCGCCACGGCGGACACCCCCGCCGCCGGCGCGAAGCAGACTCAGAGCGACGCGGCCGCGGGGGCCGCGGCCGCACCCGCCCCGGCCGCCGCCGCTCCGGCCCGCCCCGCGGCCCCGGCGCAGCCCGCGCCGACCGCCCCGGCCGCCCCCGCCGCTCCGGCTCCGGCTCCGGCTCCCGCCAAGGCGGCCCCCGCGGCCGCCCCGGCGAAGCCCGCCGCCAAGCCGGCACCGGCCGCGAAGGCCGACGGCACGCAGGCCGACGGCCCCGAGTTCGTGACGCTGCGC
>NZ_JBSGZJ010000345.1:0-7722 GCF_053610925.1 Streptomyces sp. NPDC054847
GCCTTTGAGGCACCGGTGGATCACCGGCCCTCCGCCGTGCCCGATGGATCACTGACAACGGCGGCCGTCGTTGATGCAGTCCACCATCTCGTCCATCAGGTCCTCGTCGAAGACGTTGATGAAGTCACCGTGGTCGGTGATCGGCTTGTGCAGCTGCTCGGGGAACGAGTCCACCGCGAAGACCGACGCGTTGTCGCCGTCGAAGACCGGCGGCGGCACGTCGTAGACGATCCGCTGCACCAGTTGAGGAATCGGCTGGAACCCGTCCTGGCAGTTGCCGTCCTCGTCGGCGAAGGCCACATGGGTGCGGTGGTTCGCGCTGTCGGTGTTCTGACCGTCCCAGCAGCTCTGGAACTTGAAGCTGCGCACCACCTGGCTGCCCTCGGGGCAGATGGGGTACTTGTCCTTCAGTTGACGGTCCTCGAATCCGGTGCAGCTCCACGAGGCATTGGCATTCGCGTCGCCGTTGGTGAACGACTTGGCGTCACCGGTGATGATCCGGAGGAATTTCGGCATCGCGGTGACCTTGCTCCGCGGATTGCCCTCGAACGTCAGCGTGACCTCCGACGGTGTCTGGATCTCACCGACGTTCTGGTCGTTGCCGCCGCCGTCCTCGCCGGC
The DNA here is from genome assembly GCF_053610925.1 of Streptomyces sp. NPDC054847. NCBI lineage: Bacteria > Bacillati > Actinomycetota > Actinomycetes > Kitasatosporales > Streptomycetaceae > Streptomyces > Streptomyces sp. NPDC054847. The sequence continues at coordinate 622 of NZ_JBSGZJ010000345.1, forward strand.
GTCGAACTCGTTCTGGCCGTTCTGCAGACGCAGCACGGGCCAGTAATAGGTCGACTTGTCGCCCTGGTTGTTGCAGGTGGTGTCTCCGTTGGCGAAATCGTCGTCGCTGGCGAAAGCGTCATTGGCCTGGTTGCCCACATAGTCGTGCATGTGGTGCGCGCCGTTGCTGACACCGGGGGCGGCGATCACGTTGTCGGAATTGAACTTGCCGTTCTCGTTCACACCGCAGTCGGTGGTGAAAGTGCCCCGGGAGGCACCGCGGCGCTGCTGCGGCTCCTGGACGTTCGGCTCGACGGACTGGATGTCGACGAAGTCGCCCTCCTCCGGGCCGTTGCCGGCCTGGCCGCCGTTGTCGCCGCCGTTCCCGTCGTTGTCCCCGTTGTCGCCGTCGTTGTTGTCGCCGTCACCGTTGTCCTGGTCGCCGCCGTCCTGGCCGCCGTCCTGGTTCTGGTCCTGGCCGCCGTCGCCGTCCTGGCCGTCGTTCTGGCCGTCCTGTCCGTCGTTCTGCCCGTCGTTCTGGTCACCGTCGTTGTTGTCGTCGCCGCGGAGGGTGCACGGAGCGGTCGACTCCAGGCCCTCGGGGCGTTCGGCGGAGCGGTCGATCAGGGCGACGATGCGCTGGATGATCACCAGTCGCTCGTTCTTCAGCGGCGTCAGAATCTCGTTCTGCGCGAAGGTGCGGTCGCTCTGGACCCGCTCCTTGTTGTCGGCGAACCGCTGGTAGTAGTTGGTGATCTGGGTGTCCAGCGTGGCGAGTTCCCGGTCGACCGCGAACCGCTGGTCGTCGGGGACCTCCTCGATGGAATTCACGACCTCCGGACAGTCGATCGTGGAGACCGCCTGCCCGGCGCTCTGCGTTCTGGGCCCGGTCCGGTCATCGCCCCAGCCCTCGTGGGCGGAAGCGTAGAAATTGGCCGCGACGAGCCCGCCCCCACCCAGAATGAGGGCAGCCGTGGCGGCGATCGCCCGGTTTGCCAGCGTTGAGCGTTTTCTCGATGTGCGTCCCATGGAACTCCAATCCCGGGGGAGGGAAGTAGCGTCGTTCCATACGGAGACCACCGACGGGGTGTTCAGTCCTGTGTGGAAATCGTAGAAGCCTCCAGCGCCAAATCGTTTGGACGTAGCCGAAAAGGGGCATTGCCAGGTCTGCGCCCCCGAGCCGGCCTCACTTCTCAACTTCCGGTCGTACGCCCGTGATCCAGATACGCCAGTACCGCCAGGACCCGGCGGTTGTCGTCGTCCGACACCGGCAGTCCCAGCTTGGCGAAGATGTTCGACGTGTGCTTGGCCACCGCCCGTTCGGTCACCACCAGCTGCGACGCGATCGCCGCGTTCGAACGGCCCTGCGCCACCAGCTCCATGACCTCCCGCTCGCGCGGCGTCAGACCCTCCATCGGCCGGTCCCGCGAACGCCGTGACAGCAACTGCGAGATGACCTGCGGATCCATCGCCGTACCGCCCGCCGCCACCCGGCGCACCGCGTCGACGAACTGCTCGGCGTCGAACACCCGGTCCTTCAGCAGATACCCCACCCCGCCGTTGCCGTCCGCCAGCAACTCCCGTGCGTACAACTGCTCCACATGCTGCGAGAGCACCAGCACCGGCAGCCCCGGCCTCGCCCGCCGCGCCGCCAGCGCGCACTGGAGCCCCTCGTCCGTGTGCGACGGCGGGAGCCGGACGTCGACGACCGCGACATCCGGCTTCAACTCCGCAAGCGCCTTGGCAAGTTCGGGGCCGGTCTCCACCGCGGCCAGGATCTCGAAGTCGAACGCCTCGAGCATCCGGACCAGGCCGTCCCGCAGCAGGAACAGGTCTTCCGCTAGAACAACTCGCAAGGGATCTCCATGGTGACCATGGTGGGACCGCCCGCGGGGCTGCTGACGGCCAGGACTCCGTCGAATGTACCCAGCCGCCGCTCGACACCGCTCAGACCCGAGCCCGCCCCGACCACCGCACCACCCTTGCCGTTGTCCGTCACCGAGATCCGCAGCGCCCCGTCCGTGTACGTGATGTCCACCCAGACGCGGTCCGCCCCCGCGTGCTTGACCGTGTTGGTGAGAGCCTCGCTCACCGCGAAGTACGCCGCGGACTCGACGGGCGCGTCCGGGCGGCCGGACAGCTCCACCGCCACCTCGGCAGGCACCGGCAGCCGCAGCGCCAGGGCCCTCACCGCGTCCCCCAGCCCCCGCTCAGCCAGCACCGGCGGATGGATGCCTCGCACCAGGTCACGCAGCTCGGTCAACGCCTCCGCGGACGACTCCCGCGCCTTGGAGATCAACTCCTTCGCCTGCGCCGGATCCTTCTCGATCAGCGCCTCGATCGTGCCGAGGTTCATCCCCATCGCGACCAGGCGCGCCTGCGCGCCGTCGTGCAGATCACGCTCGATCCGGCGCAGCTCGGCCGCCGACGTGTCGAGCGCGTCATGACGGGTCTCGGTCAGCCGGTCGATGCGCTGCTCCAGCTCCTCCTCGCGGCCGGGCGTCAGCACGGCCCCCGCGAGCCTGAAGTGCGCCCGTACGAGACGGGGGTTGACGTGCAGCGCCACGATCATCCACACCAGGCCGAGCAGCGCCGCCAGCCTGGCCGAGTCGCCGCTGTCGACCGGCAGGAACGTGTACCAGTACGTGCCGCCGGCCTCCACGATCGGCTTCCACAGCCCCGCCGCGAGCAGCAGCCCGAACACGCCCTCCAGGACCAGCGCCGGCGCGAGGATCGCGACGACCGCGCCGCCCGTCATGTCGGCGAGCAGCCACCGTATGTCCCGCCACGTCGCCGGGTCCTTCAGCATCAGCGAACACCGCTCGACCTGACCGGAGACGCCCTTCCGCACGTTCTTCGGGAAGGGCCGGTAATGGACCGGGATACGCACCCTGGACCACTGCGCCGCGAGCAGCCGACGGCGGTTCACATGGGACCTCAGCAGAATCAGGACCGGAGGCGTGGTGAACACGCCCAGCCCGATCGGGATCAGCGCGATCGACACCGCCGTGAAAGCGAAGAGGACGACGGACCCGATCAACGCCGTCAGCGCGAGCACCATCCCTTGCACACCGGCGGCGAGCGCGCCGCGTGCCTTCTTGATCGCCATGAATCCCCCTGCTTGGGCGTGTGTTCGTCGGTCCGTCCCCTGTCGATCACCAGTGTGGCGGCCACGGATGCGCCGGCGCACGGGTGGAGGACACCGGGTCGGGGGTGTACCTGACGACACCATGCGGCCCGGCGTGGCCGTGGCCCGGTCCGGTGGCGTTGCGCCCCTGGCGGGGCGTGGCCGTGGTCCGGTTGGGGTGCGTGTCGCCCTTGCGGGCGTGGCCCGGTCTGGTTGCCTTGCGCCCGTGCGGGGTGTGGCCCCGGGTGCGTTGCGCCCCTGCGGGGCGGGGCTGCGCCGGTGGGGGGTGCCGGGTGTCGGGGCCTCCGGAGGGGGGTGCCCGGAATGGCTATCCTCACCGCGCTGCGCGCGAGTTGCGACGCTTTACTTCCGGACACCCCCCTCCTACGACCCCGCCCCCCTCCCGCCCGTGCCGCCCCTTCCGGCCGGTGGTCGTCGGGTCCCGTGCGTGCGCAGTCCAGGCCCGGGGGCGGTGGGCGTCCGAGTCTCTGGTGCCAGACGCGCGGGTCGGGCGTCTGGCGGTGCGAAGCTGTCGTCCTGGGGTGTGGGGGCGTCAGCCCCCACCGAACCTTCCTCCTTGCCGGACGAGGCAAGGGGCGTCAGCCCCCGTGGGGCCCGGGGCTTGCCCCGGTTTCGGGGAAGGGGCGGGGTGGGGAAACGCCCCGCGCAGCGGCACGGGCCGGGTACACGACTGGGCCGGGCAAGGGGGCGCCAGCACCGACCAATCCTCGCCGGAGGCGGCAAGGGGCGGCAGCCCCTTGGGGCCCGGGGCTTGCCCCGGTTTCGGGAAGGGGCGGGGCTGGGGAAACGTTCCGCGCAGCGGTATCGGGGCGGATCGCCCAGGGGGAGGGCGGGGCGTTCGGCCCACACAGTCCCTCCGTCGGCGGGGAGGGGGCGCGGGCGTCGGCCCCCACGGGCCCGGTTCGGGAAAAGGCGGGGGAGGGGGAAGCGTCGCGCGGGCGCCCGCAGAGGGCCCGGTAGCCTTGCCGCCCGTGAGCACCCTGATCTGGATCGTCGTGGCCCTCGTCGCCATCGGCATGTACCTCAGCTGGACCGCCGGGCGGCTCGACCGGCTGCACGCGCGGATCGACGCCGCCCGTGCCGCGCTCGACGCCCAACTCCTGCGGCGGGCCTCCGTCGCGCAGGAGCTCGCGACCTCCGGCGTGCTCGATCCCGCCGCGTCGATCGTGCTCTACGAGGCCGCCCACGAGGCCCGTCAGGCCGAGGAGGAGCACCGTGAGGTCGCCGAGAGCGAGTTGAGTGCCGCGCTGCGGGCCGTGTTCGGCGCGCAGGAGCAAGTGGAGGCGGTGCGTCAGGTGCCGGGCGGTGAGGAGGCCGCCGGCGAGCTCGCGCAGGCGGTGCGCCGGGTGCCGATGGCGCGGCGTTTCCACAACGACTCCGTGCGTGCGGCGCGCGCGCTGCGACGGCACCGGACGGTCCGCTGGTTCCGGCTGGCGGGCCACGCCCCGTTCCCGCTGGCCTTCGAAATGGATGACGAACCGCCCGCAGCGCTGGCGGACCGGCCCACCTGACCGGCGAAAACGATCCACCGCCTTTCCATTGGCCCTTGCAGTGGCCTGGTCGGTGGATGTTCCATCGGTGACGCATCGCAACGTCGTCATCGAGTGAGGTCCCCGTGTCCACCAGCCCCCTCCCGCAGACCGCTGACTCTTCGGCGATCGGCACCTCTCGCGTCAAGCGCGGCATGGCCGAGCAGCTCAAGGGCGGCGTGATCATGGACGTGGTCAACGCCGAGCAGGCGAAGATCGCCGAGGACGCCGGCGCCGTCGCCGTCATGGCCCTGGAGCGTGTGCCCGCCGACATCCGCAAGGACGGCGGCGTGGCCCGGATGTCCGACCCGAACATGATCGAGGAGATCATCGACGCGGTCTCCATCCCTGTGATGGCCAAGTCCCGTATCGGCCACTTCGTCGAGGCCCAGGTCCTCCAGTCGCTCGGCGTCGACTACATCGACGAGTCCGAGGTGCTGACCCCGGCCGACGAGGTCAACCACAGCGACAAGTGGGCGTTCACCACGCCGTTCGTGTGCGGCGCCACCAACCTCGGTGAGGCCCTGCGCCGCATCGCGGAGGGCGCGGCCATGATCCGCTCCAAGGGCGAGGCCGGCACCGGCAACGTCGTCGAGGCCGTCCGCCACCTGCGCCAGATCAAGAACGAGATCGCCAAGCTGCGCGGCTTCGACAACAACGAGCTGTACGCCGCCGCCAAGGAGCTCCGCGCCCCGTACGAGCTGGTCAAGGAGGTCTCCGAGCTGGGCAAGCTGCCGGTCGTGCTGTTCTCCGCCGGCGGTGTGGCCACCCCCGCGGACGCCGCGCTGATGCGCCAGCTCGGCGCCGAGGGCGTCTTCGTCGGCTCGGGCATCTTCAAGTCGGGCGACCCGGCCAAGCGCGCCGCGGCCATCGTGAAGGCCACCACCTTCTACGACGACCCGAAGATCATCGCCGACGCGTCCCGCAACCTGGGCGAGGCCATGGTCGGCATCAACTGCGACACCCTGCCCGAGGCCGAGCGCTACGCCAACCGGGGCTGGTGATGACCACTCCCGTGATCGGTGTCCTGGCGCTCCAGGGCGACGTACGGGAGCACCTGATCGCCCTGGCCGCGGCCGACGCCGTGGCCAGGCCGGTCCGGCGCCCCGAGGAACTGGCGGAGATCGACGCCCTGGTGATCCCGGGCGGCGAGTCCACCACCATCTCCAAGCTGGCTGTGCTGTTCGGTCTGATGGAGCCGCTGCGCGAGCGGCTGCGTGCGGGCATGCCCGTGTACGGCACCTGCGCCGGTCTGATCATGCTCGCGGACAAGATCCTCGACCCGCGCTCGGGTCAGGAGACGTTCGGCGGCATCGACATGATCGTCCGCCGTAACGCCTTCGGGCGGCAGAACGAGTCCTTCGAGGCGGCTGTCGCGATCAAGGGTGTGGAGGGCGACCCGGTCGAGGGCGTCTTCATCCGCGCCCCGTGGGTCGAGTCGGTCGGCGCGGAGGTCGAAGTGCTGGCGGAGCACGACGGGCACATCGTCGCCGTACGCCAGGGCAACGCGCTGGCGACGTCCTTCCACCCCGAACTGACGGGCGACCACCGGGTGCACGCGCTTTTCGTGGACATGGTGCGCGATAGGGCCTGACGGGATCCCGGTAGGATCTCTGGGGTTCGTTCAGTAAAGGGTTACGCGAAGGAGACAGGCAGATGTCCGGCCACTCTAAATGGGCTACGACGAAGCACAAGAAGGCCGTGATCGATGCCAAGCGCGGCAAGCTCTTCGCGAAGCTGATCAAGAACATCGAGGTGGCGGCCCGTACCGGCGGCGCCGACATCGACGGCAACCCGACGCTCTTCGACGCCATCCAGAAGGCCAAGAAGAGCTCCGTGCCCAACAAGAACATCGACTCCGCGGTCAAGCGCGGCGGCGGTCTCGAGGCCGGCGGCGTCGACTACGAGACGATCATGTACGAGGGTTACGGCCCGAACGGTGTCGCGGTGCTCATCGAGTGCCTCACCGACAACCGCAACCGTGCCGCTTCCGACGTCCGTGTCGCCATGACCCGCAACGGTGGTTCCATGGCCGACCCCGGTTCGGTGTCATACCTCTTCAACCGCAAGGGCGTCGTGATCGTCCCCAAGGGCGAGCTGACCGAGGACGACGTCCTCGGAGCGGTTCTCGACGCCGGCGCGGAAGAGGTCAACGACCTCGGTGAGTCGTTCGAGGTGCTCAGCGAGGCCACCGACCTGGTCGCGGTCCGCACCGCCCTCCAGGAGAACGGCATCGACTACGACTCGGCCGAGGCCAACTTCGTCCCGACCATGCAGGTCGAGCTGGACGAAGAAGGCGCGCGCAAGATCTTCAAGCTCATCGACGCGCTCGAGGACAGCGACGACGTGCAGAACGTCTTCGCCAACTTCGACGTCTCCGACGAGGTCATGGAGAAGGTCGACGCCTGACGCACAGTCATACGGCACCCACGGACGGGCCGACGG
>NZ_JBSGZJ010000346.1:0-7682 GCF_053610925.1 Streptomyces sp. NPDC054847
CCGGCGGGCCGCACGCGTGGCGCGGGCTCAGCTCATGAAGCGCGAGCACCCGCTGGCGTACACCCACTGGTGCGACGAGATGCTGTTGTTCATGTTGTAGCCGGTGGTGTACGTGTTGCGGGACAGGTTGTCGACGTACAGCTCGCCCCGCTTGAGGCAGTTGTAGCCGCCCGTGTAGCCCGCGTGACGGTAGAACGCGACGACGTCCTCGCCGCCGGAGTAGCCGCTGTTCATGACGGACGACGCGCGGTCGTTGTCGGACCCTGTGAACACGCCGGAACCGTCGGCCCAGTTGGAGTCGTCACCCTGCGTTCCGCCGAGGTACGCGCCGGAGCAGTCGTAGCCGTCCCAGGCGCGGACGTAGCCGTCACTGCCGCCGGGCCACGCGTTGTCGCAGCCGACCCCTGCCGGGGCGACCGGGGCCGCCTGGGCCGCCGTGGCGGGTGCGGCGAGGCCGACGGCCGCCAGGCCGAGCGCGGCGAGGGTCATGGTGAACTTGCGCATGATGAACTCCCGTTCGTCTTCGTGTGAGGTGGTGCGGGTGTGGGGGCCGCCCGTCAGGCGCGGGGGCCCACGATCTCCTCGGCACGCGCCAGGGCGTTCCGCTGGAGACGTCGGTGGGTGTCGAGCGCTTCGCGGTACTCGGGACGCAACGTGCCGATGTAGTGGGCCTGGCGCTGCCGGCCGACGGCTCTGAGCGAGGCGTCCCGGGCGCACAGGGCGTCGGTGGTGGCGATCTTCTTCTCGACGGCGAACGCCCTGTCCGGCGGTAGGTCCCGGGCCCTCCGCCGGGCGCCCTCGCGGGCGGCCTCCGGGTCGGGGTAGGGGTGGCCGGCACGTGTCATGCATGCCGACCATGCCTTGACGGCCTGGCCGAACTGCTGGTCCCGCAGAAGATCAGCGACGTACAGCGGGCGGAGGTTGAGCGCCGCCTTCTCGGCCCGGAACCACGTCTTCTGGTCGCCGTACAACTGCTTCTGGGCCTCGCCGACGCAACCGCCGGTGCGTTTGCGGATGGTTCCGCCGCCGCCCGGCACCTCGACAGTGAGCACGGCGGCGTCCCGGCCGCCGTCCAGCGCGGTGTCGTAGAGCGCGCGCCGTTCGGCGGAGAGGCTGTTGCGGTGGGTGAGGTTCGGATTGTGCCGTCTGGCCCGGTCGCTCTTGGTCTCGATACGGCTCCCGTAGCCGTGCTCGCGGGCCCAGTCGGCGTCGTCCTGGACGTAGCCGACCGGGCGGCTCTCCTCCAGGGTGAGCGGCCGGTGTTCCGAGAACGGGAAACCGCGCCGGTTCATGCACTGCTTGACCAGGCGCTGTTCGGCGTCCGAGATCCGCAGCTCGTCGGCGTGGCCCAGCTCTGCGGCCGGGCCGTTCCCATCCGGATGCCGGCCCGGCGCGGCGGCGGCCACCCCCTGCCCGCCGTCCTCCTGTGTGCACCCGGTCGACGCGGCCGCCAAGGCCACCGCGACCGCACACGCGGCGATGAACCTGCCTCTCATGCCCTGCCCCCCGTTCGGCGCGCCGCCCGTTCGGCGGTGCATCACCACCATCGCGCCGGAGCCGGGCAGGGGGTACCTCGTACGTCAGAGGGTGGCGGTCAGCAGGACTTGGCCCACGTGTGCGACAACACGGGGGAGTCCACGGCGAGATCCTGCTGCTGTCCCTTCTCGACGCAGCCCAGGCGCTGCTGCAGTCCCGGCTTCGCGAAGTAGGTGACGTGAATGAAGCCCTTGGGGTCGGGCGTGCCGTTGTTGAAGAGGGAGCGGGGGCGGTCGCTGGACGCCCAGGAGCAGTCGTTCTCGCCGTCGAACCAGTCCGGGTCGTCGCCCTCCCAGGCGCACATCCTGCCTTCGCCGCCGGCCTCGGAGAAGAAGCAGACGGACCCCGGCTCACAGCGGTCGTAGCCCGTCGCCGTCTGTGCCGTCCCGTTGCCGCCGGCCGTGCTCGGGCTCGCGGTGGGCCCGGCGGCCGCGTCGGCGCGTGGCTTCGTGGCCGGGTCGTCGGCCACCAGCATCCGCACGCCGAAGCCCGCCGCCACCAGGGCGAGTACGCCGGCCGCCACGGCGAGCAGCGGACGCCGCGCCCGTCTTCGGCGCGGTACGAGTCCGGCCGCCGCGTCCGCCGTCCGCCTCAGCAGGGACGTCGCGTCGTGCCTGGCCCGTTCCTCGTGCGTGCGGGCCAGGCAGTCCTCGACGATCTCCCGCCAGAGCGCGGGCAGTTCCGGGGAGAGCCTCAGTTCCTCCTCGCCGCGGGCGTAGCGCACCGCGGCGTCGCGGCGGGCCGCGGGGGAGCCTCCCGGCATGGGGAACGACCCGGTCAGGACGAGGTGCGCCAGAACGCCGAAGGCCCAGATGTCCGCGGTCTGCCGTACCTTGCGGCCGCGTTCGCCGATCTCCGACCACAGCAGCTCGGGCGGCGTGTAGTCGGCCGTCGCGAAGGCCGGCGCGTAAGCGTGGGTGCCCTCCAGTTCCGCCGCCATGTTGAAGTCGCCGAGGCGGGCGGTGCCGTCGGGCATCAGCAGGACGTTGCCGGGTTTGAGGTCGCCGTGCACCCAGCCCGCGCCGTGCAGTTGGTGCAGCCCCTCACAGACCTGCGTCAGCAGCGTGGGTCCCGCCTGCGGCCGGTTCTCGCTCGCGAGCAGTGTCTCGAGCGAGCCCTGTGCGGCCTCCAGCACGAGCACGGTGGCACCGTCCAGCTCGGGGTGGGCGGCGTCGTCGACCGTCAGCGCCTCGTACATCCGGATCAGGCGTGGCGAGCGCAGTCTGCTGAGCAGTTCCACTTCCCGTTCCGCGAGCTCCCGCAGATGCCGTAGCTGGCGCGGGGTGTGCGTGCCGGTCGGCAGGAACTTGAGGGCGGCCCGGGCCGGGCCGCCGGGCTCCGGAGCGGTGTGACGCGCCGCGTACACATTGCCGAACGCCCCGGCGCCCAGCGGTTCGTCGACGATCCACGCCCCGACGCGGTAGCCCGCGGGCACGGCGGCGATGCCGTACGGCCCCGGGGCGGTCATCGCACGGTCCCGCTCGTCACCGCGACGGCGAGTGCCGGTAAGTCGTCCTCGCGTACGAGGTCGAAGCGGAGCGCCAGCGAGACGAGTGACTCCTTCTTGCCGTTCAGCCGCGGCCCCTGGTCGACGGTGTCAGGACCGGGCTTGAGGCGCAGCTTCACGGCGAGATAGTCGATGTTCCACTGCACGGCCGCCCGGTTCGCCGTGGGCCACACCGGCCGCAGCCGCTCCACGACCTGCTCCACGGTGGGCAGCGGCGCGTGGAGCGCGCCGCGCAGGCGGGGCTCGCAGAGGGCCGCGAGCACCAGGAAGTAGCGCTTGGTGCGGTCCAGCGCGAAGGCCAGCGCGGTCGGTTCGCCGTCCGGGTCGGGCCCTTCGGCGTCGGCGTAGTCGTGGCGGGGAGCCCAGACGTCGAAGCTGACCGGTTCGTCCGCGGGGAGCACGACACGGGAGAACTCGAACGGCACGGGTGCGCCGATGCGCCCGGGTGCGATCTTGATGTGCTCCCCGGCACCTTCCGGGTTCTCCACCACATAGGTGGACGTGCCGCTGAGGTTGCTGAGCGACCAGTAGGTGCCCGAGGCGGTGATCTCGCCCGCGGCGCGCGAGACGCACGGGTGCGGGATGGTCAGTTGCCGGACGCCGCCGCCCGGCGCCGGTGTGCGGCCGAAGCGGAGCGTGGCCCCCGGTGCGAGCCTGATCTGTTCCTGTGCGGTGACGCAGGATGCCGGTACGACGACGATGCTGTACATCCCAATCCCTTTCCCCCGACGGAATCAGCGCCAGGGTAGGGACAGGTACGGGCAAGGGCACGGCGTTCGCCCGGTGTGGCACGAAAGTCGGCCGGCCGGTGCGGGGCGAGGGACTCACACGCGCTGGCGGTTGAACCAGGCGCCACCGTCGGACTTGCCGACGAACACGGTCACGAGGATCGCCAGGACGGTGTGCACGAGGCCCACCAGGATGAACGGGTAGATGCCCAGGATGGCGGTGATGATGCCGAACACCATCGCCGCGATGCGGATGCCGTTGCCGCCGCTGCCGAACTTGACGGCGAGGACTATGGCGAAGACGCCCCAGGCCAGCACCAGCAGCGTGAGCAGCCACAGGACGCCCGACGAGTAGTCGGCGAGGTCCTGGAACTGGACGTCGTCCCTGAGCGCCGGGTCGTCCTTCGCCTTGCCGATGGCCACCGCGCTGAGCGCGAACAGGATCGTGCCGATCAGCTGGAAGCCGGCGATGATGTAGAGCATCACGCGAGCCGCCTTGACGCCGCCCGGCATCTCCTGCGGGCCGGTCGGGAAGCCGCCGCCGCCGTAGGGCTGGACCGGCGGGGCCTGCGGGTAGCCGTAGCCGGGCTGCTGGCCCTGCTGCTGGCTGTAGGGGTTGTTCGGGTCGCCGAAGCTCATGGCGGGTTCCTCCGTGTGGAAATGCGGGGACGACGCGGCCCGAGCGGAGGAACTGTGCTGTTATTACTGTTTTGCCCCCCGGCACTGCCCGCGGCACTGCGCGGCTCATCGTCGTCTGAGAGTGGACTTTTTGTCCAGCCGGTATCCACAGGTGTTGTGCAAGTGCAACCTCTCGGCCATCCGCCCGTCGAGACGGAGGCCGGGCGGATTGGAACCGGGGCGGGTCCATCCGGGAGGATGGGGGCATGACTGCCCAGATTCTCGATGGCAAGGCCACCGCAGCCGCGATCAAGTCCGACCTGACCGCCCGGGTGGCGGCCCTCAAGGAGCGGGGGATCACACCCGGTCTCGGAACCCTGCTCGTCGGGGACGACCCGGGCAGCCGCTGGTACGTCAACGGCAAGCACCGCGACTGCGCGCAGGTGGGCATCGCGTCGATCCAGCGCGAACTGCCCGGGACCGCCACGCAGGAGGAGATCGAGGCGGTCGTACGGGAGCTCAACGAGAACCCCGAGTGCACCGGCTACATCGTCCAACTCCCGCTTCCCAAAGGCATCGACGCGAACCGCGTCCTGGAGCTGATGGATCCGGCCAAGGACGCGGACGGGCTGCACCCGGTGAGTCTCGGCCGGCTCGTGCTGGGCATCGAGGGGCCGCTGCCCTGCACGCCGTACGGCATCGTCCAGCTGCTGCGCCACCACGGCGTGGAGATCAAGGGCGCGAACGTCGTGGTCGTCGGCCGCGGCATCACCATCGGGCGGCCGATGCCGCTGGTGCTGACCCGTAAGTCGGAGAACGCCACCGTGACCCAGTGCCACACCGGCACGCGTGACCTCTCCGCCCACCTGCGCCAGGCGGACATCATCGTCGCCGCGGCCGGTGTGCCGCACCTGGTCCGGCCCGAGGACGTCAAGCCCGGCGCGGCCGTGCTCGACGTCGGCGTCAGCCGTGACGAGAACGGCAAGATCGTCGGCGACGTCCACCCCGGCGTCGCGGAGGTGGCCGGCTGGGTCGCCCCCAACCCCGGTGGCGTGGGTCCGATGACGCGCGCGCAGCTGCTGGTGAACGTGGTCGAGGCCGCCGAGCGCGCGGCGTCGGCCGAGTCCGCGGCCTGACGGGAAGAGGCTGACCCATGGTGGTACGCGCGGACAGCAGCGGCACCCGAGGGCCGGGCGACGGTGACGGCGCCCCGGGTCCGGACCAGGCCGTCCCGGACCAGGCCGTCCCGGACCGCACCGCTTCCGGCGAGGCCCGCACCGCTTCCGGCCAGGCTCGCACGGCTTCCGGAGAGGCCGCAGCGGAGGCGGTGTCCGGCACGTCCGCGGAGGCTGCCGGTACGGCGTCGCGCCCCGGCTCGGCCTCCGCGGCCTCGACGGACGACGCACCCGAGGCTGCCGAGGACGGAGCGGGAGCGGGACCGGGCGACCGTCCGGCGGCCGACGGGCACGGCGTCGACGCTGACCCCGACCCCAGGGCCGGCTCGCGCCGGCCGCCCGCCGTCACGCTGGACACCGCCCGGCCCGAGGGCGGCGGACGGGCCGCGCCCGGGGACGCGCCCGCCCCGGCACGGCAGTGGCCGCTGCTCGCGGTGCTCTCCCTGACGGGAGTCGGCCTGTTGATCGTCGGCACCAACGCCTTCGCCGACGCCTTCCGCGTGGGCACGATGCTGGTCGGCGCGGCTCTCGTCCTCGGTGCCGTGCTGCGCCGCGTCACGCCGTCCGTCGGGATGCTCGCCGTCCGCTCCCGTTTCACGGACATGATCACGTACGGGCTGCTCGGAACGCTGATCGTGCTGCTCGCTCTGGTGGCGCAGCCGAAACCGTGGCTGGACGTGCCGTTCCTCGAGGACGCGGTTCATTTCACGGTGCGTTAGCGCCCGGGTCCAAAGGGTCGGCCTCTCACGCGAGTAGCTTGAAGTCGAGATGGCCCGGTGTCACTCACCGTGACATCGGGCCGGTCGACGCGCGAGAGGGACGTTCACCCGATGGCCAAGATCAAGGTAGCCGGTCCCGTCGTCGAGCTCGACGGCGACGAGATGACCCGCATCATCTGGCAGTTCATCAGGAAGAGGCTGATCCTGCCGTATCTCGATGTCGAGCTGATCCACTTCGACCTGGGCATCCAGCATCGCGATGCCACCGGTGACCAGGTGACACTCGACGCCGCCGACGCCGTCAGGAAGTACGGCGTCGGCATCAAGTGCGCCACGATCGCGCCCGACGAGGCGCGGGTCGAGGAGTTCAACCTCAAGGCGATGTACCGCTCGCCGAACAGGACCGTGCGAGAGATCCTCGGCGGCGTCGTGTTCCGGGAGCCGGTGATCATGGCGAACGTCCCCGGTACCGTCGCCGGCTGGACGAGGCCGATCGTCGTCGGCCGGCACGCCTTCGGCGATCAGTACCGGGCCACCGATCTCAAGATCCCCGGCCCCGGCACCCTGACGATGACCTACACGCCCAGCGACGGCTCCGACCCGGTCGAGCTGGAGGTGCACGACTTCCCCGGGCCGGGCGTGGCGCTCGGCATGTACAACCACGACGACTCGATCCGCGACTTCGCGCGCGCCTCGTTCCGCTACGGCCTGGCCCGCGGCTGCCCGGTCCTGCTCTCCACGAAGAACACGGTACTCAAGCGGTACGACGGCCGGTTCAAGGACATCTTCCAGGAGGTCTTCGACGCCGAGTTCAAGGCGGAGTTCGCCCGGGAGGGCCTGACGTACGAGCACCGGCTGATCGACGACATGGTGGCCGCCGCGCTCCGCGGGGAGGGCGGCTACCTCTGGGCGTGCAAGAACTACGACGGGGAGGTCCAGTCGGCGCTGATCTCGCAGGGGTTCGGCTCGCCGGGGCTGATGACCTCGGTCCTGATGTCGGCCGACGGCAGGACCGTCCTGGCCGAGGCCGCCCACGGCACGGTCACCCGCCACTACCGCCGGCACCAGCAGGGCCGGGAGACGTCCACCAACCCCATCGCCTCCGTCCACGCCTGGACGCGGGGACTCGCCCACCGGGGACGGCTGGACGGCACGCCGGAGGTGACCTGGTTCGCCCGGGTGCTGGAGCAGGTGTGCGCGGAGACCGTGGAGGGCGGACAGATGACCCGGGACCTCGCCCTGCTGATCTCGCCCAACCAGCCGTGGCAGACCACGGAGCAGTTCCTGGACACGCTGGACGCCGGTCTGCAGAAGAAGATGGCCGACCATCTGGCGCCGTGACCGCGCCGGGACGGATGCCGGAGAAGCGGCGCGGCGGAAACGGGCGACGGCGCCCGTC
>NZ_JBSGZJ010000347.1:0-2758 GCF_053610925.1 Streptomyces sp. NPDC054847
CCTCGACCTCCTGCTCCTCGGCCACGGTGGTCTCCTCCTCCTCGGCCTCGGTGACCGGGACGGCGGACTCGGCCGGCGCCTCGACGGCCTTCGGCGCGCCGGCGGGCGCGGAGGCACGGCGGCGGGTGCGCCGGGGAGCGACGGACTCCGCCTCGGCGGCCGGCGCCTCCTCCGCGGCGGGCTCCGGCTGCGCGGTCTCGACGGTCAGCGGCTCGGCGGCCTGCGGGGCGCCGGCGGGCGCGGTGGCCTTACGGGTGGCACGGCGACGGGCTCGCGGCGCGGGCTCCGTGGTCTCCTGCGCGGTCTGCTCGGCCGCCTCCGCCGGAGCCGCCTGCGCGGCGCTGCCGGCCTCGGCGGTCGGTGCCGCTTCGACGGCGGCCGGCGCACCGGCCGGAGCGGAGGCGCGGCGGCGGGTGCGGCGCGGCGCGGGGGCCTCGTCGGCGACCGGCTCCGCGGCTTCCACGGTGACCTCGGGCTCCACGGCCTCGGCGGCCTGCGGCGAACCGGCGGGCGCGGTCGCCTTGCGCGTGGCACGGCGGCGCGCGGGCCGCGTGGCGGCGGCCTCCTCGGCGGACCCGCCGGCGACGGCCGTCTCCGGCTCGGTGACCTCTGCGGGCTGCGGGGCGCTGGCGGGCGCGGTGGCCTTACGGGTGGCACGGCGACGGGCTCGCGGCGCGGCTTCCTCGGCCTCGCCACTCGCGGCGGCCTCGGCCTCCGCGGGCTCCGCGGTCTGCGGCGAACCGGCCGGGGCCGTCGCCTTGCGGGTGGCACGGCGGCGCGCCCGCGGTTCGTCGGTCACGGCCTTGGCGACCTGTGCGGCCTCCGCGGCACCGGCGTCGGCGGGCGTCTCTTCACCGGCGTCGCCGGATGCCTCCACCACGGCGCCCACTGCGGCCACGGCCGGGACGACGGCCTCGGCGGCCTGCGCCTGTGCGGCGGCGGACTCCCCCGTCTTCGGGGCTCCCGCGGGACGCGACGCGGCGCGGCGCCTGCGGCGCGGCGGCAGCGTGTCGCTGGGGCTGTTGTTGTCTTCGTTCTCGTTGTTTCCGGCGGTGCCGGTTTCGTTCGACTCGAGCATGCGGGCGGTTCTCCCGTCACGCTCCCGGGCGCCGCGCCTGTATCCGGTCCGGCCGCGGCCCGCGTGATGTGCGCGGTGCCGCCGTCCGGGGCGCGGGCGCCGCACGGGAGCTGATGTCTGGCTCGCCGGTTCCGTACGCGATGTACGTACGGCCTGGCGAAAGTCTTGTGTGTCAGCGCGCGGCCCGACCCAGGTGGCTCCCGAGTGCAAGAGCCGCGCTACGACGACCGTCCTTACGCGGCGGGACCTTCCGGCGCCGTCGCAGAGGCGGTCCCGGCGGCCATGGGTGGAGCGGCCGGAGCTGCCTCGCGGTCGGGCGCGAGCGGGTCGGTCACCGTGCCGGACTCCTCGTCGAAGAGCCCCTGCGCCAGCCTGGTCACCGCTGCGGGGACCGGCGGCGCCAGGTCGGCCACAGCTCGGAGACCGGACAGGACGTCGTCGGGTCGCACGGCAGGTGTCACGTGCCGAACAACCAGGCGCAGTATCGCACAGGGCGTGTCCCCGGTCCTATCGGACGCCTCGAGTGCCGCGACGGCGCCTCGGGCGTCGAAGGTGCGCATGCCGCTCTTCGTCTTCCGCCGGACCTCGACGGTCTCTGCGGCGAGGAAGGCGGCCACGGCGCTTTCCGCGTCCCGGGGCTCGACTCCGTCCAGGCGCAGCTCCCACACGGAGGCGGTGAGCCGGTCCGCGAGGCCCGAGGTGCGGGCCTCGACGGCGTCGATGATGTCCAGCCCGTCCGGCAGCGACTCGTCCAGCAGCTCGCGCAGCTTGTCCGGGTCGCGGTGGTCGGTGAGGGCGATCTCCAGGAACTCGGCCTCGCTGCCCGTGCCGGTGGGTGCGGCATTGGCGTACGACACCTTCGGGTGCGGGGTGAAGCCGGCCGAGTACGCCATGGGCACCTCGGCACGCCGCAGTGCCCGCTCGAACGCACGCTGGAAGTCACGGTGGCTGGTGAACCGGAGGCGGCCGCGCTTGGTGTAGCGCAGTCGGATGCGCTGCACCGCAGGTGCGGGCGGCGGGCCTTCGGGCTGTCGCTTGCCCAGTGGTTCTTCTCCTCGGTGTGGAGCGGGCGCGGGTGGCGCGCCGCCCTCAAGGTGCGGGGTGCTCCCCGGGGGCCGACCGGTTCACCCCTGCTTGTGCAGGGAGATCTCGGGTTCGGCCGCCACGCCGGGAACGGTCTGTGTTTGTTGTCTGCCACCCAGGTTACGCGCCTGACCCGCCGTACCCACCACGGGCCGCGGCTCGCGGGGGGCGCCGATCAAAGCACGCCAGGCGTCGCGCCGTGCCTGACGTACGGTTTCGCGCGCCGACGCGAGCGCCGCCCCGGTCGCACGGCCCGCCTGCACGGCGGCCCTTGCGGCCGGGCGCCACACGGCATCGCGCACGAAGTGTCCGACGGGCGTGCACACGCCGCGGTAGAACCAGCTCGCAGGGCGGCCGACGAGGTTCCACGCGAGCCACTTCAGTGCGCGGCCGACCGCACGCGAGATGTAGCCGGCGATCCGCCAGGCCACGGCGACCGCCGCCGCGATCTCACGGCCGACGGGGGCGAGGACGTACCGGTACAGCCACACCACGGGGACGACGAGCAGCGTCCGCACCAGCCATGCGAGGCCCCGGCCTAGGGCGCGCAGGAGCCAGGCGATCCCGTGGCCGAGCGGGGTCAGCAGCTGCCGGTAC
>NZ_JBSGZJ010000347.1:2854-7670 GCF_053610925.1 Streptomyces sp. NPDC054847
GTACACCCACACCACGGGCACCACCAGCCCGTACGTCACCACCGGCACGACCACGTACCGCCACAGCGCCACCCACGGCCAGTAGAACAACGCCTTGCCGAGCCAGGTCAGCACGGCCGCGATCCCGCGGCCGAGCGGGGTGAGGAGCGTGCGGTTCATCCACCGCGCCGGGGCGAGGAGCAGGTGCTCCACGAGCCAGGCGATGCCGTGGCCGAGCGGGGTCAGCAGCTGCCGGTACACCCACACCACGGGCACCACCAGCCCGTACGTCACCACCGGCACGACCACGTACCGCCACAGCGCCACCCACGGCCAGTAGAACAACGCCTTGAGGATGACGGTGGCCACCCACACCAGGGCGCGCGCCACGGGGGTGATCACCTTCTCGAAGATCCAGGACAGCACCCGCCCGAGCGGCCTCAGCAGCACTCGCTCGACGGCCCGGCCGCAGAGCACGAGGACGTCCCACACCATGCGCACCGGGACGACGACGAGCACCACGACGACACGCACCGGTATCCGCACGACCTGGGCGAGGCAGCCGTCGCCCGGCTCGTAGTCCCTCGGCGCCTGGTGGACGCCGTGGCGCGGCGGCGCGGTGGTGTGCGGCGGCTTTCCCAAGTCCATGTCAGAGATGACGCATCACGGGCCCGCTCGGATCCAGTACCTGCGCTTTTCCCCCCGCCGGTCCTCGAACAGGCCGCCGTTCGCCTCGATGACCTCGCGCGAACCGACGTTGTCGTGGTCGCAGGTGAGCAGCCCGGAATCGAGTCCGAGCCGCCGTTCCTGGGCCAGGGACCCGCCCAGCATCGCGGTGGCGTGCCCCTGTCGTCCGGCCGCAGGGGCGTGGACCCGCACCCGCGGGGCGATGAGCTGCGGCATCGCCCCACTGTCGCGAAAAGGAAGAAGGCCCGGCCACGGGTTTCCCCGCGGCCGGGCCGTCCCCCGAGCTGTGTTACTTGACGACGGTCAGCGGGAGCAGCTTCTTGCCTGTCGGACCGATCTGGATGTGCGTGTCCATCTGCGGGCACACGCCGCAGTCGAAGCACGGCGTCCAGCGGCAGTCCTCGACCTCGGTCTCGTCGAGGGCGTCCTGCCAATCCTCCCAGAGCCAGTCCTTGTCGAGACCGGAGTCGAGGTGGTCCCAGGGCAGGACCTCCTCGTACGTGCGCTCACGGGTGGTGTACCAGTCGACGTCGACGCCGAAGTCGGGAAGGGTCTTCTCGGCGCACGCCATCCAGCGGTCGTACGAGAAGTGCTCGCGCCAGCCGTCGAAGCGGCCGCCGTCCTCGTACACGGCGCGGATGACGGCGCCGACACGGCGGTCACCGCGCGAGAGCAGGCCCTCGACGATGCCGGGCTTGCCGTCGTGGTAGCGGAAGCCGATCGAGCGGCCGTACTTCTTGTCGCCGCGGATCTTGTCGCGGAGCTTCTCCAGACGCGCGTCGGTCTCCTCCGCGCTCAGCTGCGGCGCCCACTGGAACGGCGTGTGCGGCTTGGGCACGAACCCGCCGATGGACACGGTGCAGCGGATGTCGTTCTGCCCGGAGACCTTGCGGCCCTCGGCGATGACCTTGACCGCCATGTCACCGATCTGGAGCACGTCCTCGTCGGTCTCCGTCGGCAGACCGCACATGAAGTACAGCTTCACCTGACGCCAGCCGTTGCCGTACGCGGTGGAGACCGTACGGATCAGGTCCTCCTCCGAGACCATCTTGTTGATGACCTTGCGCATGCGCTCGGAGCCGCCCTCGGGGGCGAAGGTGAGTCCGGACCTGCGGCCGTTCCTGGTCAGCTCGTTGGCGAGGTCGACGTTGAACGCGTCGACGCGGGTCGACGGCAGCGAGAGGCCGATCTTGTCCTCTTCGTACCGGTCCGCGAGGCCCTTGGCGATGTCGCCGATCTCGCTGTGGTCCGCGGAGGACAGCGACAGCAGGCCGACCTCTTCGAAGCCGGTCGCCTTGAGACCCTTCTCGACCATGTCGCCGATGCCGGTGATGCTTCGCTCCCGCACGGGGCGCGTGATCATGCCGGCTTGGCAGAAGCGGCAGCCGCGGGTGCAGCCGCGGAAGATCTCGACGGACATCCGCTCGTGGACGGTCTCGGCGAGCGGGACCAGCGGCTGCTTCGGGTAGGGCCACTCGTCGAGGTCCATGACGGTGTGCTTGGACACCCGCCACGGCACGCCCGACCTGTTGGGGACCACACGGCCGATGCGGGCGTCCGGCAGGTACTCGACGTCGTAGAAGCGCGGCACATACACGTTGCCGGTCTTCGCGAGACGGAACAGGACCTCCTCGCGCCCGCCCGGGCGGCCTTCGGCCTTCCAGGCGCGGATGATCTCCGTCATGTCGAGCACGGCCTGCTCGCCGTCGCCGATGACCGCGCAGTCGATGAAGTCCGCGATCGGCTCGGGGTTGAACGCCGCGTGCCCGCCGGCCAGCACGATCGGGTGGTCGACCGTGCGGTCCTTGGACTCCAGCGGGATGCCCGCGAGGTCCAGGGCCGTGAGCATGTTGGTGTAACCGAGCTCCGTGGAGAAGCTCAGCCCGAAGACGTCGAACGCGCCGACGGGCCGGTGGCTGTCCACCGTGAACTGCGGGACCTTGTGCTCACGCATCAGCTCCTCGAGGTCCGGCCAGACGCTGTACGTGCGCTCGGCCAGCACGCCCTCGCGCTCGTTCAGCACCTCGTAGAGGATCATGACGCCCTGGTTGGGCAGACCGACCTCGTAGGCGTCCGGGTACATGAGCGCCCAGCGGACGTCGCAGGACTCCCAGGGCTTGACGGTGGAGTTCAGCTCACCGCCGACGTACTGGATGGGCTTCTGCACATGCGGGAGCAGCGCTTCGAGCTGTGGGAAGACCGACTCGGCAGACATGGAAACCTTCGTGGGCTGGCAAGGGGGCGACTCTCAAGCGTACCCGCACGCTCAGCGGCCGAGCGCCGCCCGGATCCGGGGGGCCGATGCCTCCTCCCACACCCCGGGCAGCTCGGCCTCCCGCGCCTCGGCGCGGGCCTCCTCCCGGCCGTACAGCAGTCCCCAGACGAAGGCGGTCTCCCCTGCCGCGTGCGCCCGGACCGCGAGCTCGCGCAGCGCCTCCCGCGCGACGACGCTGTCCTGGTGGTCACCGAGCACGGTCTGCACGGCCTTCATGCGCTTCCCGAACCGCTTCGCGGGCTTCCCGAGCGCGGGCCTCGCGACCTCGGCCGCGTACCGCGCGCGTTTGGCCGCCTTGCGGGCGTCGTGCATGGCGTGGTCCCGCTCCTCCCCCTCCGGCAGCGACAGGGCCCTGTCCATACGGGCGGCCAGCCGGTCGTACTCCTTCAGTACGGCCTTGGGGAGTACGTCCTCCGGCGCTCCCGCGGCCGCCTTCAGCAGCGGCGGGCGGGCGCACAGCGCGTCCAGCGCGTCGAGCAGGGCGAGATAGCGGTCGCTGTCGAGCGCGGCGGTCACCGTCTTCCGCGCGTCGGCGGCGCCGGCCACGGCCCACGCGGCCAGCCGTGCGTCCACCGGGCCGAGGAGCAGCGTCACGGGCACGTCGTCGACCCGCTCGGCCAGCCGCTCCGCGAGTACCTCCTGGTCACGGGCGACACCCAGCTCCCCGGCGAGCCACTTGAGCTCGTCGATCAGGGGCCCTGTGACATCGCGGTCGACGACTTTCCGGTAGCTCCTCAGTGCGCTGCGCAGCCGCCGGGTGGCGACCCGCATCTGATGCACGGCGTCCGGCAGGTCGCGGCGCACCCCAGGGTCGTGGGCGACGACCGCGGCGACCTCCTTCTCCAGATAGGCGAGAACGTGATCGCCCGCCGTCCGTGCTTTTCCCCGCCCCTGACGCTCTGCCGGACCCGCCCCGGTCTCCGTCAGCGCCCTGGCCAGCTTGGACGGCGCGACGGCCGTACGGACGCCGGCTTTCCTGAGCTTCTTGTCCACGGCGTCCAGGAACGCGGGGTCTGCGCCGTCGGCGAGCTCCACCTCGATCTCGTCCCACTGAGCCGTCCCCTCGCCCCCGTGGAGCCGCTCCGCCACGACGGCGTCCCGGCTGAGCTCCGCGAGGAGGGCGCCGTCGGCGTCCACGAGGTGCTGTACGTCCCGCGAGGACAGCAGCCGCACCACGGGGACGAGCTCCCGGCCCCGGGCGTACGCCCGCACGAGGCCGGCCAGCTCGTCGGGGACCCCGTCGGAAAGGGGCGCGGCGATCTCGTCCCGCACTCCGGGCGCCACGGGCAACTTGAGGTGCCACCCCGCGTCGGTGCCTCCGGTTCTGCGCCGCAGGGTGACGGACGAGGCGGCCAGCCTCAGATCGGCGGTGTCGTAGTAGACGGCATCCAGCTCGGCCACGCCCTTCCCCAGGACGCCGGCCACACGGGCCACTTCCGTCAGATCGGGCAACGGGGTGTCGGGGGTGGCTTCGTACTTCCGCTCGATCTCGCGCTTGGTGTCCGCCATGCCATCGAATCTAGCCGCGCGACCGCCGGTCGGGCAGGCCCACGCGCCTTTCCGCGACCGGGGGCTCGGCCCCCGGACCCCCTGCCCCGGACCGGGGCCGCCCCTCCCCCGGAGGGGATGCCCCGCACCCGTGCGCGGGCCCTCCCCTCCGGGCCCCTTCCCCAGCCCCGGACCCCATGGGCCTGACTCCCCGGCGCCCCTCCCCCGAGGGGGCCTGTGTGGGTCTGCCGCCCCGGCGCCCTCGAACAGCCCATGCGGCGTCCATACCGCTGCGCGGGGCGTTTCCCCACCCCGCCCCTTCCCCGAAACCGGGGCAAGCCCCGGACCCCATGGGGCTGACGCCCCCAGTCCTCTCCCCGGGCGAGG
>NZ_JBSGZJ010000348.1:0-7667 GCF_053610925.1 Streptomyces sp. NPDC054847
CGGTTCAGCTCTTGCCGGGGCCCTCGTCCGAGGGGCGGTCGCCCTTGCCGCCGTTGCTGTTGCCGCCGCCACCCGTGAACTTGTCGCGCAGCTTGCCGCCCAGATCGCCCGCGCCGCCCGCCGCGGCCGTTCGCCGTGTGTGCGGTCAGTCGCGCTGGACCATCGGCGGTCCCACGTAGTGGGAGCCCGACAGGCCGAGCGTCGCGTCGTACGCCAGCTTGTAGTCGCCGTTCTCGTCGTGCGCCTGGAGCGCGTCGGAGACGGCGTCGCGCAGGGCCTCGTCGCCCTTGGCCATGCCGATGCCGTACGGCTCCTCCGTGAACGGCTGGCCGACGACCTTCAACTTGCCCGCGTGCTGTGCGGCGTAGCCCTTGAGGATGGCGTCGTCGGTGGTGACGGCGTCGACCTTGCCCTCGAGCAACTGCTTGACGCACTCGGTGTACTTGGGCGTCTCGACCGTCCGGGTGTTGTACTCCGGCTTCTTGATCTCACGGAGCGCGGTCGAGCCCTTGGCCGAGCAGACCGTCTTGCCCTCCAGCGAGAAGGGTCCCGCGATCGTCCGGTCGTTCTCGCGTATCAGGAGGTCGGCGCCCGCCATGTAGTAAGGGCCGGCGAAGGCGACCTTCTTCTTCCGCTCCTCGTTCATCGTGTACGTCCCGACGTACAGATCGACCTCTCCGTTCGAGATCGCCGCCTCGCGGACGCCGGTGTCCACCGTCTTGAACTCGATCATGTCGGCGGAGAAGCCGAGGTCCGCGGCGATCATCTTGGCGATCTCGATGTCGAAGCCGGACCGGTTGCCCTTCTCGTCCTCGAAACCGAGGAAGGGCTGGTCGTTCTTGGCGCCGATGACGAGCTTTCCGGCCTTCTGCGCCTTCTCCAGCGTCGGCGAGTCGATGTCGACACCCGTGGCGACCTTGTAGGTGGGCAGCTTGGGCAGGTCCTCGGCTTTCGCCTGCCGGGTGGGACCGTCACCGGCGCTCCCGGAGTCGCCGCCGCACGCGGTTGCGGTGAGTGCGACCGCGAGCACGGTGATCGCCGCGGCGGCGGACTTGTAGGCCTTCATGGTGCGACATCCTTCACTCGATTTTGCGAGGAGAGTAAGGAGTCGATGGTCCGAGTGTCATTACATCTGAGCTGAACTTGAGCATCACATTCCGGATACGGCCGGGCGTACCAGGCCCGAACCCGCGGCGCGCCCCGGCGATCGTGCCGCGGGGGCGCGCCCGTGGGGCGCGGTTCAGCCGACCGTGAAGGGCCGGGTGGCACCGCTGAAACCGGTGATCGTGCCGAACAGGCTCCTGGAGTCACCGAAGTGCACGATGCGGTACGTCCCTTCCGGCGTCCCCGGGGCCACCTTCCAGGTGACGACCGCCTTGGACGTGCCGGTCACGCCGTTCAGCCGCACCCAGCGGTACGTGGTGTCCCAGTCGCCGTCGTCCAGCCGGCGGACCCACCGGCCGTCCACCAGCCGCTGCACCTCGAGGAACGTGCCGCCACGGCGCAGGTTGTTCTTCGGGTGGCCGGTCACGAACTCGGCGGTGACGGTGGCCCCCTGCCCGTACGACTCGGCCGGCTCGGCCAGCACGTCGCCGAACTTCCTGCCCGCCGGCGGGTTGTCCATCACCACGCCGGTCTGCAACGACGTCTGACGGTCCGAATGGTCGGCCGGCGCGGGGCCGCGGCCGACGGTGGTGCCGTCCCTCAGCGAGGCCGCGAGCGAGGCGAACTCCTGCTGGTAGGCGGGCAGCGTGTACCTGCCGTAGAGCGTCGAACCGCCCTCGTACTGCTGGAGGTCGTACTCCTCCGGCGTGGTCACGTACTGGCTGTAGGCGTTCGCGTAGCCCTGCATCAGCACGTTCTCCAGCGGTACGCCCAGCTCCTGGGCGACCGTACGGCGGATGCGCAGGCCGGAGACGATCGTGTACTCGGCCGGGCCGGCCACCAGGTAGAACTGGCCGATCTTGACGATCTGCACCGGAAGGACCGTGGGCGTCGTCGGCGTCACCGCGTTGACCAGGCCGGTGGGCACCAGGTTCGCCTTCGGGTACTGGCAGCTCACCAGCCACTCGGGCGGGTCGATGTCGAAGGGCTCCAGCAGCTTCGCCACCGGGCTGTTCATGCCCTCCGTGAAGCCGGGGATCGCGGGCCCGTCCTCCACGCTGCCCGCGAGCGTCGAGGCGCCCACCATGGCCGGACAGGTGCGGTGTTCATTGCCGTCGGGGGTGTACTTCCCGTCGACGGTCACCTGCTCCATGTTCACGAACCGCATCCGGGAGTCGACACCGCCGCTGAGCGGGACGGCGGCTGCGTCGTAGATCTCCTGCGCCTTGCGGAACTGCCGGTCGCCGATGATCCGGGTGTTCTCGAACTCGTCCTCTGTCGGGCCCGAGCCCGGCTTCAGGTTCAGGTTGGGCGACATGTCACCGGCGTTGGTGTTGGGGAACGCCGCGACGAAGCCCTCCTTGTTCTCCAGGTAGCGCACACCCTGGTCGTCGTGCTCCCACTCGTACGCCGCGTAGCCCTTGTTGTCCGGGCTGAGCAGTGTGTTCTTGTTGGTGAGCGAGGTGTTGTGGGTGGCGAACCAGCTGATGGCGCCGATGTCGCGGTCGCCCTGGCGGAAGCGCAGCACGGTCATCGCCGGGTCGATCGCGCCGGGGAACGCCGCCTTGTCGCCCGCCGGATTCTTCTCGAAGGCCGTCCTCGACCGGTTGACGCTCGCGTCGGTCAACTCGCCCCTGCCGAGCGTGATGGTGCCCGGTGCGAGGTCCTCATGGGCCTCGGCCACCGATTCGACGATCCCGTCGACGATCGCCCGGTAGGTGTCCTTCTGGAAGCCGAGAGAGGCCAGGTTGTACGCGAGGTGGTGCGAGTGGCCGCCCGATCCGGCGTGCGTGTGGGTCGCGGACAGCAGCACGTTCTCTTCGCCGTAGAGCGAGCCGTAGCGTGCTTTCAGTCCGGCGACGACCCCCTGCTGCACGGACTGGAAGATCATGGCCAGATCGGCGTTGACGTAGACGACCCGCTTCCCGCTGGTCCGGTCGGCGACCACGAACGCCCGGGAGCGCTGCCGCTGATGGATGCCCGACGCCTTCTGCTCGAAGCTCGAGTAGCCCATCATGCCCACCTCCGCGGCCTCTCCGGTGACATCGGAGATGCCCCGGCCGACCAGGTACGTCGTGGGCTCCGGCGCCGCCGTGCCGGACGCCGGGGCCGCGCCGGCCGGTACCGCTCCCGGAACGGCCGCCAGGGCCAGGGCGCCGAGCGACCCCGCGAGCAGCAGAGAGAGCGCCTTCGGGCTGGTTGTGGGGAACCGCATGCCTTCTCCCTCGTGCCGGATACCGGAACCGGTGCCGTCGGTGACAGGTGTGACCGACGGTAAGGGCGGTGGGCGGCCGGGGGAGAGGACCCAACCGGCCAGTAACGGGACTTCAGCGGCCACCGGGCCTGTCCTCCCGCGGCCGGAATCCCTACAGTGGCGGCCCGGAGGTGAGCCGATGCCGTCGCACGAACCGGTACCCGCCGAGCACACCCGCCGGCCGTCCGGCGCTCCGCTCACCGCACGACTGGCGGACCCGCGGTACGGGTCCGCCACCATCACGCCCCATCTGCTGCGCTACCTCACCCTCGTGGCGGCGGAACGAGGGCACGACCTCGGCCCTTCCCTGCGCCGTGCGGGCCTTAGCGAGGCCGCCCTCAGCGCGGTCGGCCAGCGGGTGTCCTACCGTCAGGGCAGCTCCGTGATCAGGGAGGCGATGCGGGACCTCGGCGATCCCGCGCTCGGCCTCGCCGTGGGCCGACGCCAAAAGGTGACCGCGTGGGGACTGGTCGGCCTCGGGCTCCAGGCGAGCCCGACCCTCCACGACGCCCTGCGGCTCGGCGTCCGCCACCACGGAGTCACCGGATCCATGCTCGACTACCGCATGGAACCGGTGCCGGACGGCGCCGCCATCCTCGCGACCGCCCGATACACCGACTCCGGCCTGCGGGCCTTCCTCCTCGAAGAGGCGTTCGGCAGCATCACCGCCCTGATCAGGGACGCCTGGCACGAGGAGTTCGCGCCGCACTCCCTCGCCGTACGGCATGCCCGCCCGCCGTACGGCGACGAGTACGAACGGTACTTCCGCTGCCCCGTCACCTTCGGCGCGGCCGACGACCGGATCGTCTTCGGGGCGGCGTGTCTGAACAGCCCGCTGCCCGGCGCCGACGCGTACACCCTGGCCCAGGTGGTCGAACTCCTCGACGCGGCACGCACGCGCCGCCGGCAGCGGCAGGACCTGGTGCAGGGACTCGAGGTGTCCGTCGCCCGCGGCCTGCCGCACGTCCCCCCTCTCGCCCAGCAGGCCCTGGCGCGCGGCATGAGCGAGCGGACGCTGCGCAGAAGACTGGCGGAGGACGGCACCAGCTACGAGGCGCTCGTCGACTCCGTCCGGCTCGTACGGGCGGAGGAACTGATGACGACCAGCGACCTCCCGCTGCACCGGATCGCGGCCATGCTCGGCTTCAGCGACGCCCGGACCCTGCGCCGCGCCGTGGCCCGCTGGTTCGGCACCAGCCCCTCCGCGCTGCGGGGATCAGCGGCCCGCCGCCCGTGAACCCGCCCGTCGCGCCTGCTCTGTCCGGTCCGTCCGGCTGCCCGCGGGCGCCTCGGCCCCCGGGTCCGGATCGGGCAACGCAAGTCCGGGGGCGCACAGGAGCCACCCACCCCATACTTGATCCAGTGACGGCAGGGAAGGCGGTGCGGTGAGACATCCGGGATGGGGGCGGCGGACCGGAGGACCGGCGCTGCGCCGCCGGGCGGCCGGTCTGGCCGAGCGGTTCACCATGCACAACCGCCTCGAATGGCTCAGTCACGCCAGTACCGAGATCGGCACCACGCTCGAGCTGGAACAGACAGCGCAGGAACTCGCCGACTTCGTCGTGCCCCGCCTCGCCGACGGCGCCGCCATCGACCTGCTGGAGTCCGCGCTGCGCGGTGAGCACGTCCAGCCGGGCAGTGCCGGTGAGCGGCCCGTCATGCGGGCCATCGCCGTCGCCGCCGTTCCCGAGCTCATGGAGCTCGAGCCCGACCCCGTGGGCGAACTGACCTCGGTCAACAAGGACACGGTCGCGGTCAGTGCCCTGATGCGCCGGCAGCCGATGCTCATGAGCCGGCTCGCCCGGGACGACTTCGCGCGGGTGGCGCCCACCGCACGGGCCGCCGAGAAGATGCGCGCCGCCGGGGTGCACAGCTACATGGTGGTTCCGCTGATCGCCCGCGGGGTGCTGCTGGGTGTCGCCGACTTCGTACGGGCGGGCCGCAGGCCGCCGTTCTCCCGCACGGATCTCGCGCTCGCCCTGCAACTGGCCTCCAGGGCCGCCGTCTTCGTCGACAACGCACGCCTGTACAAGCGGGAGCGGGAACACGTCGTCAGCCTCCAGCGCAACCTCCTGCCCCGCACCACCCCGCAGACGCCCGGGCTCGACGTGTGCGCCGACTACGCCCCGACCGCCGACGCGAGCGGCGTCGGCGGCGACTGGTACGACGTGATGGCGCTGCCCGGCGGCCGGACCGCCCTCGTCGTCGGCGACGTCATGGGACACGGGCTCGCCGCCGTGGCCACCATGGGCCGGCTGCGCGCCATCGCCCGCACCCTCCTCGCCCTTGACATCGTCCCGGAGCGGGTCCTCGCCCGGATGGACCTCGCCGCCCGTGACCTCGAGGACGACCAGGTCGCCACCTGCCTGTGCGCGGTGTACGACCCCGCCACCGCGGTGTGCACCATCGCCACGGCCGGCCACCCGCCGCCCCTGCTCGTCGACGCGGCGGGCGACGCCGATTACGTCGACGTACCGGTGGGAGCCCCGCTGGGCGCCGGTGTCATCCCCTACGACCCCGTGAAGGTCACCCTGCCCGCCGCGAGCCGGCTGCTGATGTACACCGACGGCCTGATCAAGAGCCGCGCGACCGACGTCGACGTGCAACTCGCACGGCTGCGCAAGGCCGCGTCGGGCGCCGCTCCGGCCGTACTCGAGTCCTGCGGGCTGCTGGCCGGCGACTGGGGACCGGACAAACGCTTCGACGAAGCGGTCATGCTGGTCGCCACGGCGCACGACGCCCGCGCCGGCGAGAACGTGGCCGTCTGGCCGCTGCCCGCCGATGCCACCGCCGCGTCCGCAGCCCGCCGGCTCGTGGTGGAGCAACTGGCCGGATGGGATCTCGACGGCCTCGCCGACACCACCGAACTCGTGGTCAGCGAACTGGTCGGCAACGCACTGCGCTACGGCGGCGGACCGGGACAACTGCGTCTCATGCGCCACGAAAGGCTCGTCGTCGAGGTGTCCGACACCGGCCCCGACCTGCCGCTCATCCAGCACGCGACGCTCAACGACGAAGGCGGCCGCGGGCTGCAGCTCATCAACATGCTCTGCCGGCGCTGGGGTTCCTGCCGGACATCGGAGGGCAAGGTCGTCTGGGCCGAGCAGGACATCGTGCCCCCTGCCTGACCGATTCCCGCCCCTGCTGCCCGCGGTGGAACCAGCGCGGGCCGCGGCTCGTGTTACCCGCAGAGCACACGCCGGGAAGAGGGGAGTCCACCGTGGCCGCGAGCGCCGTACGCGTCGACGGAAACAGTCTGCTGCTGGGCGGGGGAGTACGGGTCCGGTTCATCAGGACGCTCCGCCTGCCCGAATCGGGGACGCACCAACTGCCGCCCGGGCTCGGTGAGTTCCCCGTACGGCGGGTCGAGGACCACATCGGCACCGTGCCGCCCCAGATGCGCGAGCGGGGCGGCGTGATGCTGCCGGTCCATCTCCGCGAGGCGATGTGGCTCAGCTTCGCGGGCAGCAGCGAGCCCGCCGCCCTCCAGGTCGGCGTCGGCAAGGTGTGCGCCGTCTCCGGCAAGCCGTGGCGCGGCACACTGACCCGCAAGCCGCAGAACTACGTGGTGCTGCCCCGCCAGCCGTGGCTGGACGGCATCAACTCGGGCAAGGGCACGGTGCGCCAGTTCGTCGCCGTCCCGCTCGGCCTGGGAGCCACGGTGGAGGGGCAGGTCACCGGCGAGGAGACCTGGGGCGGTGTGCAGCTCCAGGCGTTCGGTCTGTCCGACGCGGCACTGGCGGCCTGGCGCGAGGAGGAGCGGGTCCGCGCGGAACGGGCCGCGCGCGCCACTCCGGTGTATCCGGCGGCCGCGTCGCCCGGCAGCGCTCCCGCCTACGGGGCGCTGCCTCCGCCCGCGGCTGCCGCCTTCGGAGGGGCCCCGCACGCCGCGCCGGCCGCTCCCGGCGGTCCGCCCCGGGCCCGCTCCGCCGCGATGGGCCTCGGTGTGGGCGGCTCCATGCGGCAGGAGGTCTACCGCGACGACCGGCGTCTCTCCGACTGGGCGGACGAGCCCTCAGGCCGGGTGTTCGTCCACCTGGTGACCCCGCCGGAGTGGCGCCGCATCACCGGCGAGGAGCCGCCACCGTCCCCCGTCGACCGCGCGGCCTACACGCGTGCGGGACTGCCCTGGTACGAGTACTACGACGAGAGCGCGGCCGACCTCGCGCCGCCGGACGCCCTGAGCGGGGTGCAGCCGGTCGGCGACTGGCTCGGTGACGACCACGACCCCTGGCAGCCGCCGGCCCCGGGACAGATCGTGCCCCTCGGCGACGCCCCCGCACCGGGAAAGCCGGTCGCGGACGGCGAC
>NZ_JBSGZJ010000349.1:0-7627 GCF_053610925.1 Streptomyces sp. NPDC054847
GCCCCTCAACAAGATCTTCATCAGTCTTCTAGGTGACCTGCCCGTCGAGATTTCGGCGACCCGACAACCTGGGGTACTGAGCAGGCCGTGACGACCACGGACACCCGGCTCTACGGGAAGGCAACCGCTCAGGCGTGGGACCGGCTGCATCCACGGCTGACCCGCCGGGCCGCCTGGCTCGACCATGGCGGACCGC
This sequence comes from Streptomyces sp. NPDC054847, assembly GCF_053610925.1. NCBI lineage: Bacteria > Bacillati > Actinomycetota > Actinomycetes > Kitasatosporales > Streptomycetaceae > Streptomyces > Streptomyces sp. NPDC054847. The sequence continues at coordinate 197 of NZ_JBSGZJ010000349.1, forward strand.
TGCCTCTCATCGAGGGCACCGTCATTCGCCTGGTCGTGGAGAAGCTTCCCAGCGGTGGGGTCAACAAGCCGGTATGGCTGTGGTGGTCGGGTACCGGCGCCACCGAGGCGGACGTCGACCGCTGCTGGCAGTCCTTCCTGCGACGCTTCGACATCGAGCACACGTTTCGCCTGTTCAAGCACACCCTTGGCTGGACTCGACCCAAGCTTCGAGACTCCGCCGCGGCCGACCGCTGGACCTGACTCGTTCTGGCCGCGCACGCTCAGCTCCGTCTCGCCCGGCCGCTCGCGCGGGATCTCCGCCGGCCGTGGGAACGACCGGCGGAACCGAACAGACTCACCCCTGCCCGGGTTCGTCGGGGGTTCAGGAACCTGCGTGCGAAGACCGGCACGCCGGCCGGTGCACCGAAACCCACACGGCCCGGGCCCGGCCGTACGCTCGGATCGAAGAATCAGCGGCCTGCTACCCGCTACGGCGTCGGACGCGTCCTCGTCACAGGCGAGTCCTACACCCGGCCCGCGCACCATGAGGTCGGCACCAAGCCCAGACGAATCGCGGGCTGAGCAACCGTGTTACTGCTCTTCGGGAAACGGAGCCCGGACGTACTTGACCCACCTTGGATCGCACGCACCCATCTCTTCGAAGTTGCGTTGTGCCTGAAAAAGGCTGAGTGATCCGTTCGGGCCTCCTCGGACAACGTCATCATCGTGCTCGTCCTGGCCGTCGTCCTCCCAGTAGCACACCGTGCATATCTCGTGAGCGCCACGGGCCTCCAGGGTTAGACAGCCGCAGCAGGGACATGCGTAGGGACCGTTCTCAGGGCCGAGAACGATGTTGAACCACTGGGGAGCTGGGGCGCTGTCTTGGCTGGTCACCAGATGACAGATACCAGTACCCGCCGACATCGCGTGACCGCAGCCGCTCGCAACAGCAACAGAGGTTAAACGCCAAGCTAAGTGCGTGTCTTAAAGAGCGTTTCGTCCCGGCGGGAGTGTTTGGTTCGAACCTCAGGAGTCGCGCCAGTTCGGGGTGGATTCTCGGGTGAGCCTGCGGCTTATGAGGTCGATCATCGCGACGTGGATTATGGCTTCGGAGCGGTGGGAGTGGGTTTCGTAGTCGCGGGCGAGGCGTCGGTGGTGCATGAGCCAGCCGAAGGTCCGCTCGACGACCCAGCGTCGGGGGATGACCTTGAATCCCTTGACGCCGGGGTTGCGTTGGACGACCTCCACGTCGATGCCGAGGCGTGCGCCGTGGTCGATGACCTCGGTTCGATAACCGGTGTCGGCCCAGGCTTTCGTCACGCGAGGGTTCTCGGCGGCGATGTGGGAGAGCAGGTGGATGCCGCCGGCGTTGTCGGAAACGCTTGCCGCGGTCACCCAGACGGCCAGCAGGAGACCGAGGGCATCGACAGCGAGACGGCGCTTGCGGCCTGCGATCTTCTTGCCGGCGTCGATGCCTTGGCCGGTCGCGGGCACGTTGGCGGATGTCTTGACGCTCTGGGCATCGAGCACGCAGGCACTCGGTTCGGCGCTTCGGCCTTCGGCTTGACGCACCAGACGACGCAGGAGCCCGTTGAGCTGGTCGAAGATGCCTCCCTTCTGCCAGGCGGCGAAGTAGCCGTAGACCGTTTCCCACGGGGCGAAGTCGTGCGGGAGGTAGCGCCAGGGGATCCCGGTACGGTCGACGTACAGGATGGCGTCCATGATGCGGCGAAGGTCGTGTTCGGGTGGGCGTCCGATGTCCAGGCCCTTGCCTCGTCGCTCGGCCCGCCAGGCTGACAAAGTGGGTTCCAGCAGTTCCCAGCGGGCATCGGACAGGTCACTGGCATAGGGGCGCTGTCGCATCATGTTCCGTTACTACCGTCGGGTGCAGCGCTTCCCCAGGGCGCAAACGGCGCCAAGTGGGGGCGCCTTGGGACCAGACGGGAGTGAACTGTTCAAAGCAGACTGGTTCACACTGCCACCTGCCGCATTGGCACACTCCAACCACGTCTGCCCCGGCAGCCCCACACCGATCGAGCCCCTAAAACATCACCAAACACTCCCACCGGGACGAAACGCTCTTTAACTGATCGTTTCAGAATGAGTTGAGCTGCAAGTCTTGTGCTCGACGATCTTGGTCGGCAGGGTGTCCGGAGTGCGTGCTGATCTTGTTCCTGACGACCTGTGGGAGCGGGTGGCCCCGCTACTGCCGGCCCCTCCCGACCGACGCCGTCGGCATCCCGGGCGGCTGCGCGTTCCGGACCGGGCGGCACTCGCCGGCGTCATGTACGTGCTGCGGACGGGTGTCGCATGGCGTGATGTTCCCGCGGAGACGGTGGGCTGCTCCGGTGTGACGGCCTGGCGTCGGCTGCGGGACTGGACTGAGGCCGGCGTCTGGCCACGCCTGCACGCCGCCCTGCTGACCGAACTGCGCCGCGCCGACCTGCTGGACCTGGCCGACTGCTCCGTGGACGGGTCGCACGTCCGGGCCCTCAAAGGGGGGATCATGTCGGCCCCTCACCCGTCGACCGTGCCCGCCCCCGGCACCACCACGTACGCGACCGCCTTGCCGGCGGAGCCTCGGCCGGCTCACTCCTGGCGCGACGACACGGCGTGGACCACCACCAGATAAACTGGCTACTCGTCAGTAAAGTCAGCATTCGTTCCGCCAAACGTCACCACACTCTGCGCCACATGAAAGTCGCACCCAAGACCCGCAGCGCGCCCCAAGGGTCGAGTGAGCAGTTACGAGTCGTCCAGAAACGGAACTTCTCCAAGCCAGCCCACCAGAAGCTACTTCAGGTGATTGCCCCAGCTCAGCGCACCCGCCCCCGCGCCTTCAGCGGCGTCGCAGGCAGCTCCGGCGCCGGAAGCGGAGGGCCCTCGTAGCCCTTCACCTCACCGAAGCGGGTGCCGTTCATCCAGTCCTCGCGGGCCTGAGCGATATCCTGATGCGACCGTCCGATCCAGTTCCAGAACATCACGATCTCCTCCTCGAACGGCTCGCCGCCCAGCAACAGCAGGCCCGCGTCCGAGTCGGCGCGCAGGGGCAGTTCGGAGCGGCCGCAGCCGAGGTAGAGCATCGAGCCGGGGAGTACCGGAACGCCGTCGACGTGGGCCTCGCCGGACATGGAGAGCACGGCGTACTCGAAGTCCGGGTCGAGCGGCAGGCGCGCCTCGGCTCCCCGGGTGAGGGTGATGTCCGCCCCTACGAGGGGCGTGTACGTCGTACCGGGTGAGGCCGTTCCGTCGAGGCTGCCGAGGATCACCGTGGCGCTCAGACCGGCGGCGGTGACCTCCGGGAGTTCCGTGTGATGTTGGAAGTGCGGCTCGATGCCTCGGTGTTCGGCGGGGAGCGCCACCCACAGTTGGGCGCCGTGCAGGAAGCGCGCGTGCGGACGGGGGCTCTCCTCCGAGTGGCTGATCGCCCGCCCTGAGGTCATCAGACCGAGCTCCCGGGGGCGGATGGTGGCCAGCGCCCCCGTGCTGTCGCGGTGCAGCACCTCGCCTTCGTGCAGCCAGCTGACGGTCTGCAGACCCATGTGCGGATGCGGCGGCACCTGCATGCCCGGCTCGTCGGCGATGTCGTCGGGGCCGTAGTGGTCGACGAAGGCCCAGGCGCCCACCATCCGCCGCCCGAGGTTGGGCAGCAGCCGGCGGACCTCGGTGGACTCGCCGAGCTGCACGCGGCGGGGGCTGAGGAGCTCCCTGACGGGCTCGGCGACGACGAAGCCACGCCCGCCGCATACGGAGAGGGTGGCCTGACGATCGAGATTGCTCATGGGGTCCAACCTATTGCGGTGCGGGCGCCCCGGGTCCCCCTTCCGCACCCCGATTCCCTCGGAACGTCCTCAGGTCGTCGCCACGGCCGTGCCGCTCACGCGAGAAGCCAGGTGATCAGCGACAGGGATCCCATGGAGAACAGGGTGCTCAACACGACGGCGTCCCTGACGAGTCGGGTGTCGAGGCGGTACTGCGCCGCGAAGATGAACGCGTTCTGGGCGGTCGGCAGGCCCGCGCAGAGCACCACCGCGAGCAGGTCGTCGCCCCCGATGCCGAGCCCCCATCGAGCAAGGGCGTAGGCGAGCAGCGGCTGGACGACCGTTTTGAGGAGGACGAGGACGTGTCGCTCCGCACGCCCGGCGGACACGGCGTCCTCCAGGACGGTGGTGCCGGGCTCCGTGGCGCGGGAGTCGAGGGACATGCCCAGCGCGAACAGCGCCGCCGGGACCGCCGCGCCGCCGAGCATCTGGGCGGGCGCGGTCACGGCCTCCGGCAGTGGCACGCCGAGTACGGACACCGTCACCCCTGCCGCCGACGCGGCGATGATCGGGTTGCGCAGCGGCAGCCACAGGAAGCGGCTCCGGCCGTCGGCGCCGCGGCCCGCGTCGAGGTCTATCAACGTCAGGATCAGAGGGGTCACGAACAGCGTCTGGAACAGGGCTGCCGCGACCACGAACGAGGCGTCACCCAGCACATGTACGGCCACGGGGATGCCGAGGTTGGCGGAGTTCACGTAGGCGCCCGCCATGGCGCCGATCGCCCGGTCCGCGCGTCCGCGGTGGAAGATCCATCGGCCGATCAGCAGGCCGAGGGCGAGCATGATGAGCACACTGACGGCGAAGACCGCCACGCCGGGGCTGAGGAGCTTGGACACATCGGCCCGCGCCAGTGTCACGAACAGCAGCGCGGGCATGGCGAACGCGAAGGCGAACCGGCCCAGCACCGACTGGGCCTGCTTTCCGAGTACGTCGAACCGGCCGGCCGCCCAACCGACGGCGGTGATCGCCCAGATGGGCAGAAAGCCGGAGAGCACGGTCACCGGATCAGCATGCCCGACGGTGATCAAGACCTCTCCGCCGCCCCCGGGAAGGCCCGGCTCCGGGGGCGACGAAGTTCGAGGAACGGTAGGACTTCGGGACGGTGGACCTATGAAGGCGGACCTCCGGGGAGTCCGGTCGACCGTGGGTCACGGGTGCGGCCGTAGTCCCGGTGCGCGTCGTACCAGCGTCGGGCGGGGTTGATTCCCGTCAGTTGAACGGGTCCAGCGTGACGTACGCCGTCTGCGGATTGCCGTCGTGGACCAGTGACTCGTGGGCGCCGACGTCGTCGAAGGCGAAGGCGTACGCCTTGCCGTCGGCCATCTGGGCGTGGATCTTGCGGGCGTAATGGTTGGTGACGACGTCCCGGTAGAAGTTCGCGGAACCGGTGTCCGGCTGATTGGGGTTGACCAGCAGCGTCGAGCGGTTGAAGCCGGCGCACAGGGTGCGCGAGATCGGGCCGCGCACCTGGTCGTTGGGCGCGTCGAGCCGCTTGTAGCACCCGAAGACACTGTCGGAGTCCGGCTTCTGGAACGAGGTGACGACGGTCCCGGAACCGTTCGTGAAGTTCATGACCCCGCCGGAGACCCGGCCGTAGTACTTGATCCCCGGCTGGTGGGCGAAGGGCGTGACCGTGAGGGTCGAGGTCGTGTACTTGTTCCACACGCGGTTGATGTAGTCGTCCATGATGTTCGCCGGCAGCGCGCCGGCCTCGATGCCGTGGCCGGGGGCGAGGGCGCGCAGGACGGTGCCGTCCGCACGAGTCTGGATGAGGTTCGCCCAGCCGCCGGGCTGACCGCGCAGCGCGGTGTAGAAGCCGTTGTAGCCACCGGGTTTGAGGTGGCCGGTGTTCTTGACCGTGCCGTCGGCGGCCTGGACACCGACCGCGTAGGGGGCGGAGAACATGTCCACCTGTGTGCTGTTGATCCACAGGCCGGAGTCGTTGAGTGTGTACTCCGACCAGTTGAAGAGGATGTTGCGGTTGGGGTCGCCGGGATTCTGCACCGCGGGCTGCACGAGGCCGCCGGTGGTGAGCTTGAAGACGAGCTTCTGCCCGTACGAGAAGTAGATCCGCCCGGAGAACTTGGGCATCCGGATCGTGACGGAACGTCCGGACGCGGGGCCGGCGATCGACGCGTCGGGGGCCGGGGTCGGCGGGTTGCCGCCGGCGGGCCAGGGATGGAACGTGCCGCTCGCGTCGGCCCAGCCCTGCCGGCCGGTGCTGAGCTCCGTGCCGAGGTTGTAGATGTAGACCGGCTCGCTGCGGCCCGAGTTGTTGGTGAACTTGAGCGGGATGGTCGCGGGCACCGCGGCTTCGGCCGTCGCGGTGGGTCCGGTGGCGGTGACGCCGGCGGCGCACAGCAGCGCGGTGAACGCCAGCGCCAGTAACTTCCGTGGGACAGGCACGCTCCACCTCCTCCTGATCGGATCCTCGACGGATCCCTGTCGGATCGTCGTCGGATGCTGGTCGGATGGCGTCACGATCCCTGGCGGGACTTCTCGAAGGTGAAGTCCCGGCCCGAAGGACGGACGCTTGAGAGCGCTCTCAGAATCGGCCCGCGCCGGACCGCCGTCAAGAATTCGCGCAGGAGTTGTTCTCACGCCCGGAGGTTCCGCCCCAACACCGGACACCTGTGCCGACGCGGGGCGGCGGCCCGGGCAGCGGTCCGTACGCGGCGCGGGAAGCGCCTCAGTGGTGGTCGCCGTGCCGGCCGAGAGTGTCCACGGGGGTCGCGCCGGGACGGGTCCACTGCGGCACGGGGCGGCTGGTCGGCCCCCAGGTGGCGTTCCCGTCCGCGTCCGAGCGCCAGTACCAGCACGGGCTGTGCCCCTCGGGCCGGCCCTCGGGGTTGTCCTCCCACGCCTCGCCGCGGCCGTAGGGCGTCATGTCGAGAAGGCCGAGGGACCCGTTGACCGGCTCATTGCCACGGCCCGTCGTGGAGTAGGTGAGGAACACGCGGTCGCCGTCGCGCAGGAAGCAGGTGAGGTAACCCATCTCGCCGCCGACCGGCGCGTCCACGTCGCGCACGGAGTACCAGGGCTGGGTGTAGCCCATGAACTCGACGTACGCGGCCACCTCGTCCCACCGGCCCGTGGTCACGACGGCCAACGAGACGCCGCGGGCGTTGAGGTAGACGGCGTCCTTCATGTGCCAGGCCGTGGTGGTGCAGCCCTCGCACTGCCCCTGGTGGGGGGCGCCGTCGTACCACATGTGCTTGTAGACCACGAGTTCGTCGCGGCCCTGGAACAACTCCAGGAACGGGACCGGGCCGTCGGGTCCGACGACCTCGACCGTCCCGTCGAACTCCACCATCGGCAGCCGGCGACGCGCCGCGGCGAGGGCGTCGCCCTCACGGGTGTGGGCCTTCTCGCGGACCAGGAGTTCGTCACGGGCGGCCTGCCAGGTGGCCAGGTCGACGACGGGCGGGCGGCCGGGCAGCGCGGCGCTCGGGTCACTCGGCGTGGTCGTCATGGGGTCCTCCGTGGTGTCTCGTGCCGGACTGCGTCGTACGGCGTCCTGCGACGCCCACCGGAATAGACTCCCGAGCCGGCCGGAACTCATCGCGGCAGGGCGGCCTCGACCGGGCCGACGCGGGAGCCGACAAGAGGACGAGCCGACGCGCGGCCGA
>NZ_JBSGZJ010000350.1:0-7592 GCF_053610925.1 Streptomyces sp. NPDC054847
GGTGCAGGCGGCACCGTTCAGCGTGAACCGGTCCGGTTCCGCGAAGGTGCCGGTGTACGTCCCCTGGAAGCCGAACGACTGGGTGCCGCCCGCCTGGATGCGGCTGTTGAAGCCGATGTCACGCGCGGTCACCGCGCCGCCGGACGAGGTGAGCGAGGCGTTCCAGGCACTGGTGACGCTCTGGCCGGCGGGCAGCGTGAAGCCGAGGTTCCAGCCGTCGACGGGAGCGGTGCCGGCGTTCTTGACGGTCACCTCCGCGGTGAACCCGCCGGGCCACACGTTGGCGGCGTAGCCGACCTGGCAGCTGCCGGCCGGTTCGCCGGGAGGCTCCTCGCCGCTGCCCCCGTCGTCGTCGCTGATCGTGGAGGAGAAGGAGTTCACCGACAGGCCGGCACCTGACTGCCAGGGCTCGAAGCCCGCCTGGATGCTCGTCATGTACCAGTTGGGCGCGGCCATGCCACGGCTCACGGTCTGGTCGACGAAGTCCATGACGTCGAAGGACCAGCTGGGGATCGCGGTGGGAGCGACGAAGGAGATGACGTCGTTGCCGCCGTTGTTGCCGGTCCACACCTCCCAGGTGCGGCCGCCGACGGTCGCGGAACCGTTCCGGGAGCCGATGGGCTGGATCGGGCCCACCCGGTTGAACCAGATCATGATCTCGGTGCGGTTGACACCGTCGGTCTTGGGCTGGGGGTCGAGCCAGATGTCGAACGAGGCGTTGTAGACCGCGTTGTCGACGTAACCGTAGGAAATGCTGGTGGGTGCGGACCCGATGGTCGCTATCTGCTTGGGCAGCCGGGTGCCGGGCGAGCAGTTGGTGTAGTGGCAACCGTTGAAGACCGACGGGTAGGACTTCGGCGCCCCGTTGGTGGGCACGGAGCCGTCGGCGCGGGTGAGGGTGAAGCCCGTGCCGGTGACGTTGAGGCACTGGGTGGCGCTGGTCCCCCACCGGTTGTTCTGAACGACGTAGCGGTCCTGGATCGTGGTGCTGCCGTACTGCTCGCAGATCTCGACGTCGGCCTGGGCGGCGGTCCGGACGTCCCCCTGGGCGGCCGGCGCCGCCGACAGCAGCGTGGCGGGGGCTCCGAGTGTGAGCAGAAGTGCGGTGGCGAAGGCGCGTAAACGGTGTCGCATGGTGTCCCTTCAGCAGGTGCGGGCATACCGTGGGAGCGCTCCCATCGCGCTGGACTGTAGGAGTGTTTCGAACTCCTGACAAGACACGCCGTTGCGATTGATGCTTTGCGTTCAAGCCTTGACCCGGGACAGGCCGCCGCCCCACCGCCCCTTTCCAGGGCCGCCGCCGGCGCACCGCGCCCGTGCCATGATCGGCTCCATGTCTTCCGGATCCGCCCCTGCGGCCTGGCCCGCCGCGCTCGCCACCCCACGCCTCGTCCTGCGCCCCGTCGAGCAGGCGGACGTAACGGTGATCACCCGCCTGTGGACGGATCCCGAGGTCCGCCGCCACCTCGGCGGGCCGGTGGACAGCAACGTCGTACGCATCCGCGAGCGGAGGTGCGTCGGCGCGCCCGGCGTCTTCGCGGTGGTGCGGCAGTCGGACGAGGCGATCGTCGGCCTCGTGTCGGTGACCGCCGGGGCCAGGGACGGCAGGACCGAGGTGTCGTACCAGCTCCTGCCCGAGCACTGGGGCCGCGGTTACGCCCGTGAGGCCGTCGCCGCCGCCGTCTCCTGGGCCCAGGACGGCTTCCCGCCCGGGTCCCCCGGTGTGGTCGCGCTGACCCAGGAGGCCAACCACCGGTCGCGGCGGCTGCTCGAGGGGCTGGGCGCCACCCTGGTGGACAGCTTCGTCGAGTGGGACGAGGCGCAAGTGCTGTACGCGTTCCCGTCGGCGCCGGCACGCTAGGCGGCCCGCCGTCGCGGTCACCGGCGGGAGAACCGGCACGGGGCGGCCGGCCCGGACGCTCCCGGCCGGCCGCGCCCTGAAGTCATGCCTGGTCTGCGGCGGCGTACAGCGCCGCCACGTCGAGCTTCTTCATGCCGAGCATGGCCTTCATCGCCCGCTGCGCCCGCGCCTGGTCCTCGTCCGCGAGGAGCTCCTCCAGAGCGATCGGGACGACCTGCCAGGACAGACCGTACTTGTCCTTCAGCCAGCCGCACGGGCCCTCCTGGCCGCCCTCGCCCAGCTTCTCCCAGTAGTAGTCGACCTCCTCCTGGTCCGCGCAGTTGATCAGCAGGGAGATCGCCTCGCTGAAGGTGAAGTCCGGTCCGCCGTTGATCGCGGTGTAGTCCTGGCCGTCGAGGGAGAAGTCCACGGTCAGCACGCTCCCGGCCGACCGCGGACCGGCCTCGCCGTAGTACAAGATGTGCTTGATCTCCGAATTCGGGAAGACGGAGACGTAGAACTCGGCTGCTTCCTTGCCCTGGGTGTCGAACCAGAGATTCGGGGTGATGCGCGGCATGGGGTGCTCCTGACATGGTCCGTGGCGGAAGTTCCGCACTGTCCGTTCCGCACTGTGCCTTCGGTACTGTCTCTTTACCGACCGCCGCGCCGCCCGGAATTCATCGCTCGCGTCCCCGTAGGACCGGGCGGAGGATAGGAGCGATGACAGGACCCGTGACCCTGATCAGTGAGAGCCCGGAGGACCCGTACTCGCACGGTCGAGCCGCCTCCGTGGTGCTGGACCGCCACGGCCTGGTGATCGGCTGGAGCCAACGCGCCCGCACGCTGGTCGGCTGGTCCGCCGAGGAGGTGCTCGGCCGTCCGGCGATTGAGGTCCTGGTCTACCCCGACGACCACGCGGAGGTCCTCGAAGCCACCGCGGCCTGCGTCCGGCAGCGCGGCTGGTTCGGGACCGTGCCCGTCAGGACCCGCGAGGGCCGCAGGCTCGGCTTCGGGATCCGGGCCCGTCAGGTGATCCGGACGGAAGGCCGCCGTGAGTGGTACCTGGTGGCCGCGCCGGCCGAGGAGGTGGTGCAGTGGGAGATCGACCGGTCCGTGATGGACGGGCTGTTCCGCAGGTCGCCGATCGGTCTGGCCGTGCACGACACGGACCTGAACATCCTGCGGATCAACCGCGCCATCGCACGCATCGGTGGCGTCACCCCCGAGGAGGCGCGCGGTCACCGGATCGGTGACTTCCTCGTCGAGGCGGACGCCCGGATCGTGGACGCGGGGCTGCGGAAGGTCCTGGAGACCGGCACCCCGATGATCTTCACCGAGCAGCCGTGCCGCATGGCGGTGAACCCCGGCAAAGAGCGGTTCGTCTCGGTGTCCGCGTTCCGTGTGGAGGACGCGGCCGGCCGGGTGCTGGGCGTGACGGACCTGGTCGAGGACGTCACCGACCGCCACCGGGCGCGTCGGCGGCTTGCTCTGCTCACCGAGACCGGCGCCAGCGTGGGCACCACCCTGGACGTGGAGACGACCGCGCAGGAGCTCGTCCGGGCGGCGGTTCCCGAACTGGCCGACTGTGTGTCGGTCGACCTTCTCGAATCGGTCAGCCGCGGTGAGGAACCCGTCGCGGACGGAGGCGTCGGGCCGGTGCGCAGGACCGCGTCCCTGACCGTCACCGCGGAGACGGAACGGCTGCTGTTCCGGGTGGGGACGGTCAATACGTTTCCCGAGGACACGCCGCAGGGCAGGTGCCTGTCCACCGGGCTGCCTGTGCTCGAGCCCTCCATCGACGTGGCCGACAACGCCAGGGCTCTCGGGCAGGGTGAGGTGCCGCCGGGCGGCATACATTCGTTGATGGTGGTGCCGCTGAAGGCCCGCGGGCTCGTCCTCGGTTTCGTCAGTCTGTGGCGGTCGCAGCTGCCGGAGCCGTTCGAGGAGGACGACCTCACCCTGGCGAGCGAGCTGGCCGCACGGGCCGCGCTCTCCCTCGACAACGCCCGCCGTTTCACCCAGCAGCACCGTGCCGCGCTGGCGCTGCAACGCCGCCTGCTGCCCCGTGAACTGCCCGTCCATCCGGCCGTCGTCGTCGCCCACCGCTACATGCCGGCGGGCGGCGCCACGGGGGTCGGCGGCGACTGGTTCGACGTCATCCCGCTGTCCGGTGCCAGGGTCGCCCTCGTCGTGGGCGACGTCGTCGGGCACGGCATCAACGCCGCGGCCACCATGGGCCGGCTGCGTACGGCCGTGCACACCCTGGCCGACCTCGATCTCGACCCCGACGAGGTGCTCTCCCATCTCGACGACCTGGTGAACAGGCTGGCCGGGGAGCAGGAGCAGGACATCGAGGGCGCGCCGGGCGAGCAGGTGGTCGGCGCGACATGTCTGTACGCCGTCTACGACCCGGTGAGCAGGCGCTGCTCCGTCGCCCGTGCCGGCCATCCGCCGCCCGTGGTGGTGACGCCGGAGGGAGAGGCCGCCGTCGCCGAGCTGCCGGCCGGTCCCCCGCTCGGGCTGGGCGGGCTCCCGTTCGAGTCGGCCGAACTGACGCTGCCCGAGAACAGCGTTCTCGCCCTTTACACGAACGGGCTGGTGGAGGGCGCGTACCAGGACGTGGATGCCGGGCTGGCCGAGTTCTGCGCCGTCATGTCCGGTGCGCGCAGGCCGGTGGAGGAGATGGCGCAGGCGGTGGTCGAACGGATGCTGCCGGTGCGGCCCACCGACGATGTCGCACTGCTGCTGGCCCGGACGCTCACCCTGGCGCCGGAGTCGGTGGCCACCTGGGTACTTCCGGCGGAGCCGACGGCGCCCGCCCGGGCCCGCCGGCTCACGGCGGACCAGCTGGCGGCGTGGGGACTCGAGGCCATGGCCTTCGCCACGGAGCTGATCGTCAGCGAGCTGGTCACCAACGCCTACCGCTACGCGGGCGGCGGACCGCTGACGCTGCGCCTCATCCACCATCAGCGGCTGATCTGCGAGGTCTCCGACACGAGCAGCACCTCGCCGCATCTGCGGCGGGCCCGGAGCACCGACGAGGGTGGGCGGGGGCTGCTTCTCGTCGCGCAGCTCACGGCGCGCTGGGGCACCCGGCACTCGCGGGACGGCAAGACGGTCTGGACGGAGCAGAACTTCCCTTCACTGCCCGGCGGAGCGGACGGCGGCCCGCCCGTGTAGCGGCCCGTACGCCCGCGGACCGGGGGGGAGAGCGCCGGCGGAGCACGGCCGCCACTTTGGTCCGGACCAGCTTATTGCCGCGGCGATGGCACCGCGCCAAGCTGCAGGCATGGAACTGGAGTTGCGGCACCTCAGGACGATCCGGGCCATCGCCGACGCCGGCAGTCTCACCAAGGCGGCCACCGCGCTCGGCCTCGCCCAGCCCGCGCTCAGCGCGCAGTTGAGGAGGATCGAGCGTTCCCTCGGCGGGACCCTGTTCGAGCGCGGCCGGACCGGTGTGCGCGCCACGGCTCTCGGTGAACTGGTCCTGGACCGTGCGCGTGTCGTGCTGCCCGCCGTGCGCGAACTCCAGCAGGAGGCCGTGCGGTTCGCGCGGGCCGGAGCTCCCTACGGTCCGCGGACGCCGCTGCGGCTCGGTGGCACCCACGGTCCGCTGCTCGGCGGCCTCGTCGACCGGCTCGCCTCCGCGGACCCCGGTGTCACGGTGGTCACCCACACGTCGTGGTCGGAGCGTGAGATCGCCGCGTCGGCAGCCGAGGGCCGGCTGGACTACGCGCTCATCGGCGCGTGCGGGGAGAGCACACCGCCCGGGTCGGGGAGTCTCGCCTGGACGGAGGTGGCCAGGGACCCGGTGTTCGTGATGCTCTCCACGGACCATCCGCTGGCGGCCCGGCCCGGGATCGAGCTCGCGGAACTGGCCGCGGAGGCATGGACGGACGTGCCGGGCGACGGCTGTTTCGCCGACTGCTTCGCGGCCGCCTGTGTGCGGGCGGGTTTCACACCGGCGTGCGTGTACGAGACGGACACCGCCTCCTGTGTCCATCTGGTCCAGGTGGGGCGGGCCGTGGGCCTGTGCCGGGCCACCTTCCCCGACACGCCCGGCATGGTGACGCGTCCGCTCGTCGGCACGCCCCTCGTGTGGCGCCACCTCCTCGGCTGGCACCCCGAGGCGCCCGCGGCGACGCGTGCGCCCCACGTCGTCGCACAGGTGCGTGCCGCGCACAGTGACGCGGTGGCCCGCAGTTCCAGTTACGCGCGATGGCTGACGGCCCGGGGCGCGGTCCTCCATAACGCCGTGGAGGGGGCCGACTGGTAGCTGCCGCGCGGAGGTTCTCGTTCCCTACGGTTTCGGCACACCTCCAACGAGACCGAGGGGACTTCCATGCTCCACAGACACGCCAAGGCAGCGTGTGTCGGTGCCGCAGCCGCGGCCGCGCTCGTCCTGACCTCCGTGCAGGGCTCCGCGTCCGCGCAGCCGGCCGGCACGGCACCCGGCGCCGCCGCACGCACCGCGGCGGACACGCTCGCGGTGTCCGCCGCGCAGCCGGAACTGCTCCGCGCCATGCAGCGTGACCTCGGGCTCACCCGTGCCCAGGCCGAGCGGCGACTGGTGAACGAGGCCGAGGCGGGCGCCACCGCCGCCGTTCTCCGGCAGCGGTTGGGGGCCGCGTTCGCCGGCGCCTGGGTCGATGGGGCCGACTCCGGCACCCTGACCGTGGCCACCACCCGGGCCGCTGACGCGGCCGCCATCAGGGCAGGCGGCGCCGAGGCCCGGGTCGTGACCCACACACTGGCCGAACTCGACCGCACGAAGGCGGCGTTGGACCGGGCCGCCGCGCGCGACTCCTCGACCGACGTGCCCGTCTGGTACGTCGACGTCCGGGCCAACGCCGTCGTCGTCCGGGCCGTGGAGAAGTCCGCGGCGCGGACCCTGATCGGGGCGAGCGGCGCCGAGCGGGACCGGATACGGGTCGTCCCGACCGAGGAACAGCCCCGCCCGCTCTACGACATCCGCGGCGGCGACGCCTACTACATGGGCGGCGGCGGCCGTTGCTCGGTCGGCTTCGCGATCACCCGGGGCACCACACAGGGCTTCGCCACGGCGGGCCACTGCGGCCGGGCCGGCACCACCACCAGCGGCTACAACCAGGTGGCCCAGGGGACCTTCCAGGCCTCGACGTTCCCCGGCCGGGACACGGCGTGGGTGGCGACGAACAGCAACTGGACCTCGACGCCGTACGTCAAGGGCCAGAGCGGGCAGAACATCCAGGTGACCGGTTCGGTGCAGCAGCCGGTCGGCGCGTCGATCTGCCGCTCCGGCTCCACCACGGGCTGGCACTGCGGCACGATCTCGCAGCACAACACCAGCGTCACCTATCCGGAGGGGACCATCACGGGCGTCACGCGGACGACGGTGTGCGCCGAACCCGGTGACTCCGGTGGCTCGTACATCTCCGGAAGCCAGGCGCAGGGCGTCACCTCCGGCGGCTCGGGCGACTGCCGCAGCGGCGGCACCACGTACCACCAGCCGATCAACCCGCTGCTCCAGGGATACGGGCTGACGCTGACGACCACCACGGGCCCCGGTGAGCCCGGTGAGCCGGGGGAGCCGGGCGAGCCGGGCGGGACCTGGGCGGCGGGCACCGTCTACCAGGCCGGCGCGCAGGTCACCTACGGCGGCGCGACCTACCGCTGCCTCCAGGGCCATCAGGCCCAGGCCGGCTGGGAACCCCCGAACGTCCCGGCACTCTGGCAGCGCCTGTGACCGGCTGACCTACCGGCCTCCCGAGGG
>NZ_JBSGZJ010000351.1:0-7532 GCF_053610925.1 Streptomyces sp. NPDC054847
CGGGGCCTGATATCGGTCCAATGGGAGGGAAGGCGCCGTTCTTCGCGTGCGGGTGCCGGGAGTTCGGCTCCTGCTGCTCTCCGGCGTTCACTTCCATGGCCAGCACCGTCGTCATCGCCAGGGCGACGGCGAGGGCCGGCAGAGCTATTCGCTTCACGTCTTCTCCTTGATAAATCTGCAGAAAGAAGCCGGCCGGGTCGTCGGGGGCGTGGGGCCCCCGTCCGGTCCGGCCGGCTGCGGTCGTCAGGGGGCGGGTCAGCGGGCGGAGGCCAGGAACCCTTCGATGGCGTCGGCGGCGACGACCGGTCAGTCGATCTGCTGCATCTTGGTCTGCAGGGCCGTGACCCGGTCCTTGACGCCCTGGTCGGCGTGGACGTCGTCGGCGAGCTTGCGCAGGCTCTGGACGGTGGTGTCGGAGGCGGCGAGCAACCGGCCGAGGCCCAGTTCCTCGACGCGCAGGCCGTTGGCCCGCTGCTCGTTCATCTGGGGGATGACGACCATGGGCACGCCGTTGTAGAGGGATTCCATGGTGCTGTTCATGCCGCCGTGGGTGATGAACAGGCTCGCGTGGCGCAGCACGTCGAGCTGCGGCACGTGCCGGGAGACGTGGAAGTGGGCGGGCAGGTCGCCCAGTTCGGCCGCGTCGACGTGGTCGCCGACGGCCATCACGACCTCCCAGGGGGCGTCGCGGAACGCTTCGACGGCCATGGTGAAGAACTCGGGCCAGCCGGTGGCGGCGGTGCCCAGGGAGATCAGCAGGACGGGCCGGTCGCCGGTGGGCTGCCAGCTGCCCTGGAAGGCGGACCGGTCGCGGAGGCAGGGTCCGGCGAAGACGAAACGCTCGTCGAAGGTGTCGCCGTCGTAGTGGAACTCGCGGGGCAGGAAGATGATGCCGAGGTCCTCGATCTTGGTGAGGAACTCCATCGCGGAGGTTCCTTCCAGGCCGATGCTCGGCAGGTGCGCCTCGAGCTGGGTGAGCATGTCCATCACCAGCGGGTCGCTCATCTCGGCGACCGGGAACTTCTCGTGGATGGCGAAGTGCTCGTTGGCCCCGTACGAGGGGTGCAGCCTGATCGCGGGCACGTCGTGCTTCGCGGCGTAGAACCGGGCGCCCCAGGCCATGAAGTCGTAGACGACGAGGTCGGGGCGGTCGTCGGCGTAGAAGGCCTCGGCGGATTCGGCGAGGGTCTTGGCCTCGTTGAAGCAGCGCAGGCCTTCGCCCTTGAGGGCTTCGGGGGTGTAGGGGCTGGTGTAGTAGTCGCCGAAGACGGAGGTGTAGGTGACCGGGCGGGCGCCGGACGCCTCGATGGCCGGCGCGAAGTGGTCGGTGGTGGTGCAGGTGACCTTGTGGCCGCGCCGGACCAGTTCCTGGACCACTCCCAGGTTGGGGTTGATGTGGCCGAAGGCGGGGAAGTTGAAGAACGCGATGTGCTTACTCATGTCACCTGTTTCTGTGGGGGGCGGGGTGGTGGGACGCGCCGCCGGCCGGTCGGATGGTCATCGCACGGGGTAGTCCTCGCGGACTTCGGCGAGTTTCGATTTGCCTTCGGCGAAGGTGGGCAGCCGTGCGGTTTCCGTGGCGACCCAGTGGGTGGACTCCCACGCGTACATCACCTTCTTGGTCTTCCGCATGGCCGCCATGTGCTCCGCCGACGCGACGAACGCGCGCATGGACTCCTCGTCCTTCCAGATGGAAAGGCCCTTGGCGCTGTTCCAGCAGCGCTCGGAGTAGGCGAAGGTGGCGGCCAGCATCCCGTACTTTTCCCAGCCCTCTTGTATGAGGACCTGAATCATGTCAGCGGTCGTCTCTTCGGCGTCCGGTTTCGGCCATCCGCTGGATGCGGATATGAGATACCGGTCGGGCAGGGGGCCGCGCAGCAATCCGGTGCCGGGGTCGATGGCGGGCCCGGTCCACGGGACCACGATCTGCAGATCCGTCTCGTCGCAGTCGGCGAATCCCTGGAGTGTCGTCGGCAATTCAAGTGTTCTGCCGCCGGCGCATTTCCTGCCGGTGGCTTCCTGTGTGGACACGTCCGTCCCCTCTTCCCTGTCTGTCCGTGGATTTCGCCGTGGTGCTCTGCCCGCGGCCGGTTCAGGCGGCGGTCTGCTTGCGCCGGACGGAAAGCTCGGAGTATTCGGCGACGACCATGCGCAGGACGTGCAGTCGTCCCTCGCCGGTCAGTTCCAGGGTGGGCAGCAGCGGCAGCAGTGCGTGGAACATGGCCCGCAGTTCGATGCGGGCGAGTGCCATGCCGATGCAGCGGTGTTCGCCGGCGCCGCCGAACGCGAGGTGCTTGTTGGGCGAGCGGGTGATGTCGAAGCGGTCCGGCTCGTCGAAGATGTCCTCGTCGCGGTTGGCCGAGGGGTGCACCATGGCGACGGTCTGGCCCTTGCGGATGAGCTGGCCGCGGATCTCGAGGTCCTGCTTGGCGACCCGGGCGAAGACGATGCCCACCGAGGTCCAGCGCAGGATCTCCTCGACGGCGCTGTCGACCAGGGACGGGTCCTCGATCAGCTTCCGCAGCTGGTCCGGGTGCTCCAGCAGGGCCTTCACGCCGCCGACGATCGCGTTGCGGCTGGTGCCGTTGCCGGCGTGCACCAGGTTGGTGAAGTGGTAGGAGATGTCGTGGAACTGGAGCTTCTCGCCGTTCAGGCGGGCGTTCGCGAGCCGGCTGAGGACGTCCTTGCCGTCGCCGCCGCCTTCGGCCATGCGGGTGCGCACCAGTTGGGCCATGTAGTCGTCGAGGTCCATGATCAGGCGCATGAAGGCGGCCTGCGGGTCCTCGCCGTCGAGGGACTTGAAGCCGGAGCTGAAGGCGCTGGCGATCTTGTGGTGCAGGTCGAAGAGGTACTCCCAGTCCTTCTCCGGGACGCCCAGCAGGTCGAACAGGGCGGCCAGCGGCAGCTTCGCGGACAGCTCGTGCGCCACGTCGGCGTGGCCGCGCTCGTCGAGGAGCTGGGTGAACTCGGCGACGTGCTGGACGGCGAGCTCCTTGAGCCGCACTTCCATCTCGGCCAGACCGCCGGCGGTGAAGGCCGGGTAGATGGCCTTGCGCACCTGGAGGTGGCCCGGCGGGTCCATGAACGGCAGGCCGTAGTGGTAGTCGACGGGGTGGCCGTACTGCTCGGCGCGGCGGACCCGTTCGGTCTCGAATGGCTCGATCTCGTCGGGGGTCTCGATCTGCACGCGCTGGCTGACGGTGAACAGGTGCGGGTTGGCGGCGACCCAGGCGAGGTCGTCGTACTTGGTCAGCGCCCAGAAGGGCTCGTAGCCCGGGCGCTGGTACCAGTAGACCGGGGCCTCGCGGCGCAGCTGCTCCCACTCCTTCCACGGGTAGCCGCGCTCGTTGATGAGCGCTTCGCTGGTGATGTCGAGGGAGTCGAGGGTGGGCATCGCGGTTGCCTTCTTTCGTTGTCAGCGGGGGGTGTGCGCGGTGAGGAACCCGGTGATCGCCTCGACGGTCGCGTTTCGCCGCTCGGGGGCGTCGAAGCCGTGGTCGAGGAGGGTCGCCCGCGGGGCCTCCGCGGCGATGCGCTTGGACACGCCCTCGGGGTGGTGCAGGTCGCTTCCGGGCAGCAGGAGCAGCGGGGCGGGGAAGTGGGTCATCCACTCCTCGGGGACGGTGAAGTAGGCCGACCCGTCGGGCCAGACGCCGTCGCGGAAGCGGACCAGGCGGGTGACGTAGCTTTCGCGGGTGAAGGTGAGGAACTCCTCGCGGAAGGCGGCGTCGTCGTGGAGCCGCTGGGCGAAGGGCCCGGCGGCGGGGTTGAGGCTGAACCGGGGCTCGTGCAGGGCGGCTTCGATCACCGCGCGCAGCCCCATGGTGTCGGGGTCGTCGAGGGAGGCGGCGCGTACGTGGCGCATCGCCTCGTCGAACTCGGTGAAGAACGAGCCGAGGGTGTTGGTGGAGTCCCGGCCGGCGGGCTCCTGGCCGACGACGGCGGCCACCCGGTCGGGGGCCTGGTGGGTCAGCCGCCAGGCGTGGGCGCATCCGCTGCCGGCGGCCACCAGGTGGGCCCGGTCGATGCCGAGGTGGTCGAGGACCGCGAGCTGGTCGCCGGTGGTCTGCTCGTACGAGAAGGGGGTGGTGGGGGCGTGGCTGCGGCCGGCGTGGCGCTGGTCCATCGCGATGACGCGGAAGTGGGGGGCCAGTTCGCGCACGGGGTGGTAGAAGTTCGCGTCCCAGGATTCGATCTGGCTGCTCACGCCGCCCGGGGCGAGGAGCAGGACGGGGAATCCTTCCCCGTGCTCCTGGTAGTGGATGCGGGCACCGTCGGGGCGCTGGATCTCGGGCATGGCGTTCCTCCGTGAAGGTGTGTCAGGAAGGGCGGGGCGGGCGGGCGGGTCATCGGCCCGGGGCGGGGATCGCGGAGAGGAGTTCGGCGGCCATGGCCTGTGCGTTCTCGAGCGGTGCCGCGTGGGTGCCGGGGATGCTGCGCCGGGTGAAGGTTCCGTGGGTCATTTCGCGCCAGCTGTCCATGGACGGTGCGGGGACCACCGGGTCGTGGGTGCCGGCTATGGCGACGACGGGGATCTTCAGCGGGTCGCGGTGGACGGTGGCGAGGGTCTCGCGGTGGTTCTCGCCGAGCTGGACGTCGACGACGAGCCGTTGGATGTACTCGGTGAGGAGGTCTTCGTTGTCGAGGATCTGCTGGGGCAGCAGCCCTTGGTAGACCTCGGCGAGGTGGGCGGTCGAGGTGCCGTCCCAGGCGGCGGTCGCCTCCCCGATCCGCTGGATGATCTCGGGTGTGTCGGCGAACGGGGTGCGGGCGCAGGCGACCACGAGGGACAGCGGTGGTGCGTCGTCGCGTTCGGCGAGCCGGTGGGCGACTTCCCAGGCGAGCCAGGAGCCCTGGCTGTGGCCGTAGAGGACCAGCGGGACGGGGTCGTGGCCGGACAGGGCGGTGGTGATGTGTTCGGCGACGGCTGTCATGTCGGTCATCGGGGGTTCGTCGGTGCGGGCCTCGCGGCCCGGCATCTGCACGCCGAGGAGTTCGACGCCGTCGGGGAGGTTGCGGATCAGGGGGGTGTAGCCGCCGGTGGTGCCGCCCATGCCGGGCAGGCACACGATCCGGGCGTGCGGCCGGGCGGCGGGCTTGAGGACCCGCAGCCAGGGGTTGTCACCGGTGGCGGGCGGCGGTGGCGGGCCGGCGGGCTCGCCGTGGAGTTCGCCGACGAGGTGGCGGGCGATGCCGTCGCAGGTGGCGTGTTTGATGAGGATGCCGGTGGTCAGGGGCAGGCCGGTGGCGCGGGCGAGGTTGCCGCGGACGGTGACGGCCATCAGGGAGTCGAATCCGAGCTGTTGCAGCGGCTGCCGGTCGGGGATGTCCGCGGCCGCGAGGCCCAGGACGTGGGCCATTTCGGTGCGGACGATCCCGGTCATGTGGTGCAGGCGCGTCTTTGGGCTCATGCGGGCGAGTTCGTCGGCGAGGCGGGCGCCGGCGAGGGCGTCGTCGGGTGACTGGTGGGCGGCGAGCGCGGCGCGGACGTCGTCGATGTCCTCGATGAGAGGGCGGGGCCGGGCCGCGCAGTAGGCGGGGGCGAAGCGGGTCCAGTCGATGTCCGCGACACCGAGGGTGGTCAGGTCGGCGTCGAGGGCGGCGCCGAGGGCGTGCAGGGCGTGGGCGGGTTCCATGGAGTACAGGCCGCGGGCCTGGACGTGTTCTTCGGCCTCTGCGGTGAGCATGCCCTCGCCGGCCCAGCCGCCCCAGTGGACGACGGTGGCGGTCAGGCCGAGGGTGCGGCGGTGGCGGGCGAGGGCGTCGAGTCCGGTGTTGGCGGCGGCGTACAGGGCCTGGTGGGCTCCGCCCCACAGGCTGGCGCCGCTGCCGTAGAGGAGGAACGCGTCCAGGGGGCGGTCGGTGAGCAGGTCGTGGAGGTGCCGTGCGCCGTGGAGTTTGGCGGCCAGTTCCTCGCCGATCTGGTCGGGGGTGATCGCCTGGAGGGCGGTGCCGCGGGTGATGCCGGCGAGGTGGGCGACCACGCGCAGCGGTTGCGTCGCGTCGTCGTCGCAGTGTTCGAGGAGCCGGCGCAGTTGTTCGCGGTCGCTGATGTCGCAGTCGGCGGTGGTGACGGTGATGCCGGCGCCGGCGAGTTCGTCGCGCAGTGCGGCGGCGGCGGCCGAGCGGGAGGCGGTGCGGGAGGCCAGGACGAGGCGGGTGGTGCCGCGCCGGGTGAGGTAGCGGGCCAGGTGCAGGCCCAGTCCTCCGGTGCCGCCGGTGATCAGTGCGGTGCCGCCGGTGGTCCAGGCGGTGGCGGGCCGGTCGGGGGCGGTGCGCAGCATCCGGCGGACGTAGCGGCCGTCGGGGCGCAGGGCGATCTGGTCCTCGTGGTCCTTGGCCAGCAGGGTGTTCACGAGTTGGAGGGCCCAGCCGTCGTGGGGGCTCGCCGGCAGGTCGACGGTGCCGCCGGTCAGGGCGGGCTGTTCCAGGGCGGTCACCCGTGCCAGTCCGGCCACCAGGGCCTGCAGGGGGTGGGGCAGGGGTTCGGTGCCGTCGACGCTGACCGCGCCTTGGGTGAGCATCCACAGCGGCAGGGGGAGGCCGGTGTCGGTGAGGGCCTGGACGAGGGCGAGGGTGGTGCGGAATCCGTGCGGGACGCCCGCGGTGTCGAGGGTGGTGTCGAGGCCGCCGAGTGTCACGATGCCGGCGAGGCCGGGGGCGAGGGCGTTCAGGGCGGTGGCCAGCGCGGTGCGGTCCTGGCCGGTGTCGAGGCGGTGCACGGTGGCGCCGGCCAGGCGCAGTTCGCGGGCGAGTTCGTCGGCGAGGCGGGCCTGGTCGGGGCCGGCGGCCAGGGCCCAGCCGCCTTCGAGGGCGGCGGGGGTGGTGGCGGGCGGGGCCTGCGGCTGCCACACGTCGTCGTAGAGCCAGGGGGCGACGGTGGCGTGGGTGTGCTGCTTGTCCTGCCAGGCGGCCAGCAGCGGCAGGAGTTCGTCGATCCCGGCGCGCAGGGGTGCGGGGGCGTCCAGCAGGTCCGCGATCCGGCCGCTCTCGCCGGCGCGGACGGCTGTCCAGAAGGCGTCGACGGGTGCGGCGGTGGACGTGGTGGTGGTCTTGGCGGGGGTGTCGATCCAGTAGCGGCGGCGCTGGAAGGCGTAGGTGGGCAGTGCGGCCACGGGTGCTTCGCCGAGGACGCGTCGCCAGTCGACGGGGACGCCGTGGACGTGGAGCAGTCCGGCGGTGCGCAGGAACTGGGTGAGGTCGCCGTGGTCGCGTTGGAGTGTGGCTGCGACGACGGCCTGGTCGTGGCCGGCGTGCAGGGTGCCGTCGGTGAGCGGCATGATCAGGACCGGGTGGGGGCTGACTTCGACGAACACGTCCAGCCCGTCGGCGAGCAGCGCCTGCTGCGCCGCATCGAGTCGCACCGGCTGGCGGAGGTTGCGGCTCCAGTACCGGGCGTCGAGTGCCGTGCCGTCGAGGAGTGCGCCGGTGACCGTGGAGTAGAACGGCACCTGTCCCGCACGAGGCGTCAACGACGCCAACTCCGCCTCGAGGTCGGGCAGCAGGGCGTCCATGTGGTGACTGTGGGAGGC
>NZ_JBSGZJ010000352.1:0-7522 GCF_053610925.1 Streptomyces sp. NPDC054847
GTTTCCCGGTTCGCACCAGAGACGGGAAAAGAAGGGAGGCTCTCCGTCCGTCCCTCGCAGGACCGACGGAGAGCCTCCCTTCCGACGTCACTCGGCCTGAGGCGTCGGGTTTCGCTCAGGCTCCGGAGACCGGCTCCACCTCTTCGTCACGGGCGGCCGTGACGGGTGCGGCGGCGGGCCGCGGGGAGAACTTCTCGCGGGTCACGGCGATCGCGACCACCACCGCGGCGACGGCGATCGAGAGCAGCGCGACCTGCCGGTTGGCCTCGTCGATGACCATGTAGACGAGCACGAAGGTGATCATCGCGGCGGTCGCCCAGGTGAGGTACGGGAACAGCCACATCTTCACCGTCAGCTTCTCCGGCGCCTCGCGCAGCAGGATGCCGCGCATCCGCAGCTGGGTGAAGCAGATCACCAGCCAGACGAACAGGGCCACCGCGCCGGACGAGTTGAGCAGGAACAGGAAGACCGTGTCCTTGAAGGCGTAGTTGAAGTACACGGCGGCGAAGCCGAAGACCACAGAGGCGAGGATGGCCGCCGTCGGCACGCCCTTGGCGTTGACCTTGGCGAACGACTTGGGCGCGTCACCGCGCTCACCGAGCGAGAAGGCCATGCGCGAGGCGGTGTAGAGGCCCGAGTTGAGACAGGAGAGGACCGCCGTCAGGATGATCACGTTCATGATCTGACCGGCGTTCGCGATGCCGATCGAGTCCAGGGCGGCGACGTACGACCCCTTCTCCTCGATGGACTTGTCGTTCCACGGGAGCAGCGTCAGCACGACGAAGATCGAGCCGAGGTAGAAGAAACCGACACGCCAGATCACCGAGTTGGTGGCCTTGGTGACCGCGCGGCGCGGGTTCTCCGACTCGCCGGCCGCCAGGGTGACGATCTCGCTGCCCATGAAGGAGAAGACGACCAGCAGCACACCGGCGAGGATCGCGCCGGCGCCGTTCGGCATGAAGCCGCCCGCGTCGGTCAGATGGGCGAGGCCCGCCCCGGGGTTGTCGGAGCCCGGAAGCACACCGAAGACGGCCAGCAGACCGACGATGACGAAGGCGCCGATGGCGACGACCTTGATGCCGGCGAACCAGAACTCGAACTCGCCGTACGAGGAGACGGAGACCAGGTTGGTGGCCGTCAGTACGACCATGACGATCAGCGCCCAGCCCCACTGCGGGACGGCCGGCATCCAGCCCTCGAGGATCTCGGCGCCGGCCGTGGCCTCCACTGCCAGCACGACGACCCAGAAGAACCAGTAGAGCCAGCCGATGGAGAAGCCCGCCCAACGCCCGAGCGCGCGGTCGGCATAGGCGGAGAAGGAGCCGGAGTTCGGGCTCGCGGCGGCCATCTCGCCCAGCATCCGCATCACGAAGACGACCAGCATGCCCACGAGCGCGTACGACAGCAGGATCGCCGGGCCGGCCGCGGCTATGCCGGAGCTGGATCCGACGAACAGGCCGGCGCCGATCACACCGCCGATGGCGATCATGGAAAGGTGGCGGTTCTTGAGACCGGCCTTGAGACCGTCGGGGGAAGGCGACTGTCCCGGGGTGCCGGGCATGTCGCCTTCCTTTGTGAGGGTCGACTGCGACGTCATGGACGAATCCTTATGTCTTGGTGCCGCTCGGGTTACGAACTTCGGAATTAGAACCCAGTACGTGCCAGTACGGAAGAGTCGATTCCGTTTCGTTGCACTCGTCACTCCGGCGCGCCCCGAGCCCGGCCCCGCGCCGGACCGCGCCTGCCCCGCATGCCACACTCGAACCATGCGCGTGTACCTCGGCTCGGACCATGCCGGCTTCGAACTCAAGAACCACCTCGTCGAGTGGCTCAAGGCCCATGGCCACGAGCCCGTGGACTGCGGTCCCCACATCTACGACGCCCAGGACGACTACCCGCCGTTCTGCCTGCGTGCCGCGGAGCGGACGGCCGCGGACGAGGGCAGCCTCGGCATCGTGATCGGCGGCTCGGGCAACGGCGAGCAGATCGCCGCCAACAAGGTCAAGGGCGTGCGTGCCGCGCTCGCCTGGAGCGAGCAGACCGCCGCGCTCGGCCGTGAGCACAACAACGCCAACGTCGTGGCCATCGGCGGGCGGATGCACACCCTCGAGGAGTCGACGAAGTTCGTCGAGATCTTCCTCAGCACCCCGTACTCGGGTGAGGAACGTCACACCCGCCGCATCGAGATGCTCTCCGCGTACGAGACCACCGGCGAGCTCCCCCCGATCCCGGCCCACCACCCGCAGCAGGGCTGAGCCCCGCACCCGCATCCGCTTCCATGTGCCGCCGGGTCCGTCCCGGCGGCACGGTCATGCCGTCCAGGAGGACCGACCCCATGCCCGAGGGGCACACGATCCACCGCCTCGCGGAGGACTATCTCCACCGCTTCGCGGGGTGGAACGTCCGGGTCAGCAGCCCCCAGGGCAAGTTCTCCGACAGCGCCGCGCTCCTCGACGGCCGCGTGCTCGACGGCGCGGACGCGCACGGCAAGCACCTGTTCCTCGGCTTCGAGGACATCGGCTGGGTCCACATCCATCTCGGCCTGTTCGGCAAGCTCGGCTTCGGCACTGCCCCCGCGCCGCCGCCCACCGACACGGTCCGCCTGCGCGTCCTGAACGAGGACCATTACGCCGACCTGCGCGGCCCGACCACCTGCGCGCTGATCACCGAACCCGAGAAGCGGGTGATACACGACCGGCTCGGCCCCGACCCGCTCAGGCCGTCCGACGACCCCGACCGGGCATGGGCGCGGATCTCCCGCTCCCGCACGACGATCGCCGCGCTGCTGATGGACCAGAAGATCATCGCCGGCGTCGGAAACGTCTACCGCGCGGAGGTCCTCTTCCGCCACGGCATCGACCCCTACTGGGCCGGCAAGGACCTCACGCGCCGCCAGTGGGACGCGATCTGGGAGGACCTGGCCGCGCTGATGCGCGAGGGCGTCCGCAACAACCGCATCGACACGGTCCGCCCGGTACACACTCCGGAGGCGATGGGCCGCGCACCGCGTGTGGACGACCATGGCGGCGAGGTCTACGTGTACCGCCGGGCCAACATGCCGTGCCATGTCTGCACCACGCAGATCCGTACGGCACCACTGTCGGCCCGCAACCTCTTCTGGTGCCCGACCTGCCAGCCCCGCACGGCCTGAACCGGAACCCTTCGGGAAGAGGCGGGGAGAGGAACGAGACCGCCGCAGGCGCCCACGCCCCCGCAGCGGGTCGCCCCCGCTAGAACCCGTGCGGCAGCCACGGCGCGACGTCGGAGCCGAACCCCACCGACGCCTCCGCCAGCGCCCCTTCCCGCAATTCCCGCACCCGCCCCGCCCCCGCCAGCGCCGACAGCGACACGCCGCCCAGATACGCCGCCCCCAACTCCCGTACGGACAGCGCCAGATCCGCCTCGTCCCGGGTCCGCTCGCACGACGCGCCCTTCGCGTCGCCCGTCAGCCGCCAACGGCCGGTGTTCCAGGGGCAGAAAGTGTCCTCGACGTCGAACACCACGTCGACCGGTGCCGTGTAGCGCCGGGCCTCCAGCGCGGCCCCCACGTCGACCAGCCGGACATGCAGCGAGTCCCGTACCCGCACGCCGCAGCGGCGGATGTCCGTGACCAGCTGGAGCAGCGGGTCGTCCACGGGACGGTTGCGGGACCGTACGGTCGTCGTCAGGTCGATGCCGCACAGGAAACGCCACAGCGCCGCATACGCCACCGGGTCCAGCGCGTCGATGTGCCGTACCGAGATGGAGCCCTCCGGGCCGGCCGCCGACCAGCTCGGCTTGTTGTGGAAGCGGGCGTACCCCACGACCTGACCGTCCCGTTCCGCGAGCACGCACTGCATGGCGGACCCGCCGTCCCGCTCGCTCGGCGGGTCCAGCAGCGGCAGCCGCTCCCAGCCGGGCCGGCGGGCGAGCATCCCGGGCCGTGTGCCGATCGTGCGCAGGTACACCTCCTCGCACGCCTGGGCGCCCTCTGCGACCGGCACGAAGCGGATCCGGACGTCGTCGGCACCGGGCGGCGCGGTGATCCGAGTCCGCGAGGAGTCGATCTCCACGGACATCTGGTGGGTGGCGACTCCGTAGCCGAACCGGCCGTAGATCTCCGGCTCGGAGGCCGTGAGCACGGCGAGCGGTTCGCCCCAGGAGCGGACGTCGTCGAGCTGGCGCCGCATCATCGAGGTGAGGATCCCGCGCCGCCGGTGGGTCGCCGCCACGCTGACCATGGTCACGCCGGCCGCGGGCACGAACTGGCCGCCCGGCGCGGACACGGAGAAGGTGAACGCCCCCGCGGTGCCGACGCAGTCGTCTCCGTCCCAGACGCCGATGGAGCGTTCGGTCTCCGTCAGGTCGGCCCAGAGTTCGCGCTCCGGCCGGGTCTCGGGGACGCCGCCGAAGGCGAGCTCCAGACTCCGGTACCACCGGTCCCACTCGGACTGTCGCAGCACCCGCAGATCTGTCGTCATATGCCATCCCTACCAGCCGTGCACGACCCGTCGCGACCCGATTTCGAACGCAATGTCGTGGGGGTCCCCCTGCACGCCGAGGCGGCGGGTGGATAAGGTCCACGGCAATGGCCCGCGGCTCTGCAGCAGACTCGTCCACGGCCCGGTTGCGGAAAGCGGTGCACCGGGCACGCATCGCGCTGCGCAAGTCCGGGGTCGACTACTTCCGAGGCGACGGCTCCGACCGGCTGGCCCTGGCCGGACTGCTGCTGACCATCCCCGCGATCACGTGGGGCACGATCGCCGCGCCCGTGTGGTGTTCACCGGTGGCGCTGGTCCTGCCGATCGTGGCGGGCGGCCTGCTGTTGCGGCCGGCGAGTCTGCTCGCCCTCTACGCGGCCGCGGCCGCGGCCCTCATCGTGGAGTCCATAGCGCTCGGCCCGTACACGGACGGCCCGGCGAGGGTCACCCCCGGCACGGTCCTGGTCGTCGCGGCGTGCGGCATGTTCGGCCTGCTGATCGCCCAGTTCAGGGCCAGGGTCGGCGTGCCGTGGCGGCGCGGCGGCACCATGCTCTTCGACCTGCGCGAACGCATCCGGGTGCAGAGCGCCCTGCCGCGGCTGCCGAAGGGCTGGCACCAGGAGATGGCGCTGCGCCCGGCCGGCGGCCAGTCGTTCTCCGGCGACTTCGTGGTCGCCGCCCGCACCAACGGCGGCCGCACCCTGGAGGTCGTTCTCACGGACGTGTCCGGCAAGGGGATGGACGCGGCGTCGCGGGCGCTGCTGCTGTCCGGTGCGTTCGGCGGACTGCTCGGCTCGCTGCCGCCGCACGGCTTCCTTCCCGCGGCCAACGGCTATCTGCTGCGGCAGGACTGGGACGAGGGCTTCGCCACGTCCATCCACCTCGTGCTCGATCTCGACTCCGGCGACTACGAGTTGCTGTCCGCGGGACATCTGCCCGCGCTCCAGCTCCACGCGGGCAGCGGCCGCTGGGAGGAGATGGCCGCGGAGGGCCCGCTCCTCGGTGTCTACGACGCGGCCCAGTTCGACCCGGTCAAGGGCTCCTTGCGCCCCGGCGACGTGCTGATGCTGTTCACCGACGGTCTCGTGGAGGCGTCGGGCCGGGACATCAGCGAGGGCATCGACCGGCTGACCGGTGAGGCGGACCGCTATGTGGCCGCCGGCTTCGAGGGTGCCGCCTGGCACCTGATCGAGGCCGTCGCCAAGGACGTCAACGACGACCGGGCGCTGCTGCTGCTGTGCCGCCAGGCGTGAGGGCGACCGGGCCGCCCGTTCCCCCTTCCCCGCCTCCGCCGCGACCCGGCAGGATCCTGGCCAGCCAGTGCGACCGTCCCACCGCGAGCGGCGCGAGGACCGCGAGGATCAGGACGTACCCGGCGATGAACGGCGAGAGCCGGTCGTCCAGCCCGGCGCCCGCCGCCATCGTCGCGAGGATCAGGGCGAACTCCCCCCGGGCGAGCAGGGTGGTGGAGATGTTGGCGGCCTGAAGGGTGTCGAAGCGGTGGAGCCGCGCGGTGATCAGACCCGAGGCCACGTTCATCAGGATGGTCACGGCGACGGCCGCGAGCACCGGCCACAGGACGACCGGCAGATCGCCCGGGTCGATGGACAGACCGAACGCGAAGAAGAAGATCGCGCCGAAGGCGTCGCGCAGCGGATGGACCAGCTTGCGGATGCGCTCGCCCGACGTGGTGCTGCCGAGCATCAGACCGACCATGAACGCGCCGATGGCGTCCGCGACGCCGAACCAGTCGGAGACGCCGGCCACGAACACGGCCGCGCCGAGGAACGAGATGACGAGAAGCTCGTCGTCACGGGTATCGATCAGGCGGCCGACGACGCGGGTGCCGAAGCGAGCGGCGAGCGCGAGCAGCAGCAGGAAGCCGAAGGCCTTCCCTCCGTCCATGACGGCGGCGGCCGGACTGTCCGCGCCGGACAGGATGGGATGGAGCGCTGCCAGGTAGAGGGCCAGGAAGATGTCGTCGACGACGATGATCCCGAGGATCGGCTTGGTCTCGCTGTTGCCCAGCCGGCCCAGGTCGACGAGGACTTTGGTCACGATGGCCGAGGACGAGATGCCGATGACCCCGGCGAGCACCAGCGCCTCGGAGGTTCCCCATCCGAGTGCGAAGCCGAAGGCGAGCCCCGCCCCCACGTTCAGCACCAGATAGGCCGATCCCGCGAGCACCATCTTGCGGCCGCCCGCTTTGAGGTCGTCGAGATGGAACTCCAGGCCGAGGTAGAAGAGCAGCAGCACGAGACCGAGCGCGGACAGCATCTCGAGGTCGTGCGGGTCGGAGACGAGGACGACTCCGGGAGTGTGCGGGCCGAGGAGGATCCCGGCCAGGATGAACAGGGGGATGGTCGGCAGTCCGATACGGCCGCCGAGGCGGGCGAGGACGGCGGCGGCGAGGAAGGCGCCGCCCATGGCTATGAGCGTGTCTGCGTGGCCGATGAGCCCAGTCCCTTCGGGTCGCGCAGCACGACGGTCTCCAGGCACGCCGCGTTGCGTCAAGAGATGGTCAAGAAAGCGTCAGTAATTAGTTTACCAAACGATTACTTGGTGATCCCCTGGACCGCTCCGGGTGCCTGCCGCCGCGGCGTACAGTCGTGCCATGTCCGAGCAGATGCTGACCCTGGCCGAGGTCGAGGCCATCGCCCGCGAGGCCCACGCCGCCCAGCGGGACAAGGCGGGCCGGCCTTACGTGAACCACATCGCGGCCGTCGCCGAGGGGGTACGTGCCCGGGGCGGGAGCGAGGAGCAGATCGCCGCCGGCTGGCTCCATGACGCGGTCGAGGACGACGCGTTGAGCCGCGAATGGCTGGAACGGGCCGCGCTGCCGCAGCACGTCAAGGAGATGGTCCTCGCGCTCACCAAGGGCGAGGGCGAGGACCTGGAGACGTACACCCGGCGCATCCTGGCAACTCCCGGCGCGCTGCTGGTCAAGCAGGCCGACCTGGCCGACAACGCCGACCCCGCGCGCCTGGCCCTGCTCGACGAGGCGACGCGGAACAGGCTGACGGAGAAGTACGCCAGGACCCGTGAACTGCTCGGCCTGGCAG
>NZ_JBSGZJ010000353.1:0-7437 GCF_053610925.1 Streptomyces sp. NPDC054847
GTTCACGCTGGACCAAGGGTCCTTTTTGTTTTGCCGAGAATGACGAAGCGCGGCCGATCGCCGGCTGCGCGAGAATGACTGTGGTACCCGATGACAGGAGTCACGCCGATGTCCCCCAACTCTTCCGACGATCGTCCGGAACGCGAACCGCGTCGCAAGGACGGTGGTGACAGGGGCGGCTTCCGCGGCGGTCGCGACGACCGGGACCGGGGTCCCCGCCGTGACAACGACCGCGGTGACCGCGGTGGCTTCCGTGGTGCCCGTGACGACCGCGGCGGTCGCCCCGCCGGTGGTGGCGGTGGCGGCGGTTTCCGCCGTGACGACCGCCCCGGTGACCGCGACCGTGGCCCGCGCCGCGAGGACGACCGCGGTGGTTACCGAGGCCCCCGCGACGGTGGCGACCGTGGTGGTCGCCCGAGCGGCGGTGGCGGATACGCGCCTCGTCCCGCCGGCGGCGGCGGTGGCTTCCGGCGGGATGACCGTCCGGGTGGTTTCCGTCGTGACGACCGTCCCGGTGGTGACCGTGGTGGTTACCGCGGTCCGCGTGACGACCGTCGTGACGAGCGTCCCGCCGGTGCCGGTGGCGGTTTCCGCCGCGACGACCGCCGCGACGACCGCCGTGACGACCGCGGCGGTCGCCCCGCCGGTGGTGGTGGCGGTGGCGGCGGCTTCCGTCGTGACGACCGTTCCGGTCAGAGCGGATACCCGCGTCGCGACGACCGGCAGGGTGGCTTCCGTCGTGACGACCGCTCCGGTGGCGCTGGTTACGCGCGGCGTGATGACGACCGTGGTGGCTTCCGTGGCCCCCGTCGCGAGGAGCGCGACCGCGGTGGTTACCGCGGCTCCCGTGACGACCGCGGTGACCGTGGTGACCGCGGCGGCTACGGGCGGCGTGACGAGCGGGACCGTCCCGACCGTGAGCCCGTCAAGCGGCTCCCCATCCCTGACGACGTCACGGGCGACGAGATCGACAAGGACGTCCGCCAGGAGCTCCAGAGCCTGCCGAAGGGCCTCGCGGAGGAGGTCGCCCGTAACCTCGTCATGGTCGCGAACCTGATCGACGAGGACCCCGAGCAGGCCTACGCCTACTCCCGTATCGCGCTGCGGCTCGCTTCCCGTGTCGCCGCCGTGCGTGAGGCCGCGGGCTTCGCCGCCTACGCGACGCAGAAGTACTCGGAGGCGCTGGCCGAGTTCCGTGCGGCGCGGCGGATGACGGGCACCGTGGAGCTGTGGCCCGTCATGGCCGACTGCGAGCGTGGGCTCGGACGGCCCGAGCGGGCGCTGGCGATGGCCGGCGAGCCCGAGGTGCAGAAGCTGGACAAGGCCGGTCAGGTCGAGATGCGGCTCGTCGCCGCCGGGGCGCGCAGGGACATGGGGCAGCTGGACGCCGCCATCGTGACCCTGCAGAGCCCCGAGCTCGCCTCCAACTCCGTTCAGCCCTGGACGGCGCGGCTGCGTTACGCGTACGCCGACGCGCTTCTCGCGGCCGGCCGTGAGAACGAGGCCCGGGAGTGGTTCGCCAAGGCGCTCGAGGCCGACAAGGACGGCGCCACCGACGCGTCGGACCGACTCGCCGAGATGGACGGTGTCGAATTCGTCGACGCCCTGCACGACGACGAGGGCGACGAGGACGCCGAGATCCACGAGGGCGACGGGGGCGCGAAGGCCGACGCCGGCGACGTCGACCTGAGCACGGGCAGCGGCCCCGAGGCCGTCACCGACCTCGGCACCGGCGCCGAAGGCGCCGAGCCGGACGCCGGCTCGGACAGGTCCGGCGACCAGTCGTAACGCGCGCACATGAATGAGGGCGGCCCCCGGTCCACGGGTGCCGCCCTCAGTCGTTTCCGCCCGGATGTCAGTCCAGCGCGAGGCTCCGCAGAACCAGTCCCGTCGCCGGCTTCGGTCCGAACGACGTCGACTTGCGGGGCATCGTGACGCCTTGGAGCGCCAGCTCCCGCACGACGTCTTCCCGGACCGGGTGCATCAGCACCGCTGTGCTGCCGTCGCGTTCCGCCTTGGTCACGGCCGACGGGGCGTCGTGGATGTAGGCGATGTGTCCGGGGTCGTCAGGGATCTGCCACACCTGTTCCAGGAGTGTGGAGTGCAGCACCGTGGCGTCCAGGGTGCGCCACGCCTCCGGCTGACCGCTCGGCACCGTGCGGTTCAGCAGTCCGGCGTCCGGACGGTCGACGAGGTGGAACCGGCCGTCCCCGGCGAGGAGGAAGGCATTGCCCTCGCCGGCGGCGTCGGCCAGGGTGTCCAGGGCCTGCGGCAGCGGTACGTCGAGGTGCGTGACACGGAAGGAACCGGTCAATGCGGTGAGCGCCCGGTCGACCGGCAGGCCGTGCAGCAAGCGGTGGATGGCCCGTACCTGAAGGGGGTAGCGGGCGGAGTCGACCAGCAGCACCAGGCCGTAGTTCCACGGGCCGGGCGACGTTTGTTCCGCGCGCAGCCGCAGATAGGTCGCCCAGCGGTGGTGGCCGTCGGCGATCATCGCCTGATGCCGTTTCAGATCCTCCTGGACCTCGGCCAGTTCCTCCTCGTCCGTGACGCACCACAGGCGATGGCCGAAGCCGTCCTCCGTGGTCGTGGACAGCAGCGGCGAACGCCGGACGGTGCGCTCGATGACGGCCGTCGTGCCCGTGGCCTTGCCGGAGCTGCGGTACGTGAGGAGCAGCGGTTCCAGGTTCGCCGCCGTCGTGCGCATCAGGGAGGCGCGGTCGGCGACGATGTCCGGCATGACGCCCTCGTGGGGCAGGACGACGCCGTCGGACGGCTCCGAGAGCGCCAGCGCCCCGATGACGCCGCGTTGCAGCACATCACCCTTGCGCTGCTCGTAGATGTACAGGGCGGGCCGGTCGTCCGCGGCGAGGACGCCTTCCTCGAGCCAGCGCGTGAGCGTCTGCGCGGCCTGGTGGTGGCGGTCCTCCGGGGTGGTCGCCTGGGGAAGGATCAGGCGCACGATGTTGTGCGGGTCCGCCGACTCCAGGTGGTGCAGGCCGTCCGGTCTGACGACCACGTCGTACGGCGGCGAGGTCACGGCGGCGAGGCTGCCCACCCGCTCGGGGACGTAGCGCAGTCCGCGGAACGGGATCAGACGCAGGCCGCCATCGGCCGCAGGACCTTCGTTGTTCATCAGGGCATCGTATGCGCGTGACCGCATGAGCGATGATCGGGGGAGTGGACCCGGTCACCGGGAGCGCGGGAACCAGCGAGGAGCGGAAGCGGATGAGTCAGCAGGGCGTGAACCGGCCGAGCGGAAGCACACGGGCGCTGAGCGAGGCGTACGACACCGCCCTGCTCGACCTCGACGGGGTCGTGTACGCGGGCGGTGAGGCGATCGTGCACGCCGTCGAGTCGCTGGCGACGGCCAGTGAGCAGGGCATGCACCTGGCGTACGTGACGAACAACGCGCTGCGCACCCCCGATGTCGTGGCCGCCCATCTGACCGAGCTGGGCATCCCGACCGGGCCAGGCGACGTGATCAACTCCGCGCAGGCGGTGGCCCGGCTGATCTCCGAGCAGGTGCCTCCCGGTTCACGGGTGCTGGTGATCGGGGGCGACGGGCTGCGGGTCGCGCTGCGCGAGCGCGGTCTCGTGCCGGTGGAGTCGGCGGACGACGACCCCGCCGCGGTCGTGCAGGGCTACGGCGGTCCCGAGCTGCCCTGGGGGCGGTTCGCGGAGGCCTGTTACGCGATCGCGCGGGGTGTGCCGTGGTTCGCCTCCAACACCGACCTGACGATCCCGAGCGCCCGCGGCATCGCGCCCGGCAACGGCGCGGCCGTCGAGGTCGTCCGGATCGCGACAGGGGCCGAGCCGCAGATCGCGGGCAAGCCGCTGCCGCCGATGCACAAGGAGACGATCCTGCGTACCGGTGCCGAGCGGCCGCTGGTCGTGGGCGACCGGCTGGACACGGACATCGAGGGGGCGTTCAACGGCGGCGTCGACTCGCTGCTCGTACTGACCGGGGTGACGGACGCGGCGCAGCTGCTCACGGCCGTGCCGCGGCACCGGCCGACCTATGTGGACGCCGACCTGCGCGGCATGCTGACCGGGCAGCCCGAAGTGACCGAGCATGACGGCGTGTTCGGCTGCGGCGGATGGACGGCGTCGGCGCACGGGGACGAACTGTCGCTCGACGGCGACGGCGATCCGCTGGACGGCCTGCGCGCGCTGTGCGGTGCCGCGTGGACGCACGCGGGCGACGGTTCGTGCACCCTCGACGCAGGGAAGGCGCTGGCCCGGCTGGGCTTTTAGGACTCTCCGGCCGGCAGCCTCTCTCCGAGAGGCGATGCGAGGGTAGGCTAACCTAACCAACGTGTTGGTCGAGAGTCCCCCGAAACGGAGCGCGGAGCCTGCGTCCGCACCCGCAACACCCAAGCGCCACGCCCTGCGTGCCTTGGGGCTGCTGGTGTCGTGCGGCATCCTGCTGCTGATCTGCGTCGCGAGCATCGCCGTGGGCGCCAAGTCGATTCCGCTCTCCGACGTGTGGGACGGGCTGTTCAACAGCACGGGCACCGGCAACGACGTGATCATCAGGGACGTCCGCGTCCCGCGGACCCTGCTGGGGCTCGTCGTCGGTGCGGCTCTCGGCGTCGCCGGCGCGGTGATGCAGGCGCTGACCCGCAACCCGCTCGCCGAACCCGGCCTGTTGGGCGTGAGCGCGGGCGCGTCGGCCGCGGTCGTCTCCGCCATCAGCTTCCTCGGCGTCACCTCGCTCACCGGCTATGTGTGGTTCGCGTTCCTCGGCGCCGCCATGGTCTCCGCCGCCGTGTACGTCCTCGGCGGCAGCCGCGGCGCCACCCCCGTACGCCTCGCGCTCGCCGGCACGGCCGCCACCGCCGCACTGTACGGCTACATCAACGCCGTCCAGCTGCTGGACGCGGCCGCGCTCGACCGGCTGCGGTTCTGGACGGTCGGTTCGCTCGCCTCCGCCGACATGGGGACCATCAGCAAGGTCCTGCCGTTCATCGCCGCCGGACTGGTGCTCTCCATGCTGCTGGCCCGGCCGCTGAACGCGATGGAGATGGGCGACGACACCGCCCGCTCGCTCGGCGCGCACCTGACCCGCACCCGCGTCCTGTCGATGCTCGCCATCACCCTGCTGTGCGGTGCGGCGACCGCGGCCTGCGGCCCCATAGTCTTCGTCGGTCTGATGATCCCGCACGTCGTCCGCGCCGTCACCGGCCCGGACATGCGGTGGATCCTGCCGTACGCGGCGGTCCTCGCGCCCGTCCTCCTGCTCGGC
Organism: Streptomyces sp. NPDC054847; assembly: GCF_053610925.1. Taxonomy (NCBI): domain Bacteria; kingdom Bacillati; phylum Actinomycetota; class Actinomycetes; order Kitasatosporales; family Streptomycetaceae; genus Streptomyces; species Streptomyces sp. NPDC054847. The sequence continues at coordinate 5,249 of NZ_JBSGZJ010000353.1, forward strand.
GCGGACGTCGTCGGCCGGGTCGTCACCCGGCCCTCAGAGCTTCAGGTCGGCATCGTCACCGCACTGATCGGCGGGCCGGTCTTCATCCAACTCGTACGCCGCAAGAGGATGGCCCAGCTGTGAAGGCCGTGAAAGCAATACGCACGCCGGGCGGGCTGTCCGTACGGCTCGACGCCCGCGCGGCGTCCGTCGTCACGCTGCTCGCGACGGCCGCGGCGGCCGTCGCGGTCGTCCTCATCGGCAGCGGCGACTTCCCGATGTCGTTCGGCGACGTGACCGCCACACTCCTCGGAAACGGCACCGCCGCACAGGAGTTCATCGTCCAGGACGTGCGGCTGCCGCGGGTGCTGGTGGCGATACTCGTCGGGGCGTCGCTCGCCCTCAGCGGCGCGATCTTCCAGTCCCTGTCCCGGAACCCGCTCGGCAGCCCCGACGTCATCGGCTTCTCCCAGGGGTCCACCGTCGGCGCGCTCACCGTGATCGTGCTCTTCAGCGGCGGCTCGCTCGCCGTCGCCGGCGGCGCGGTCGCCGGCGGACTCGTCACCGGCATCGCCGTCTACACGCTCGCGTGGAAGCGCGGGGTGCAGGGCTTCCGGCTGGTACTCGTCGGCATCGGCGTCGCCGCCATGCTCACGGCGGTCATCCACTTCCTGATCACCAAGGCCAACCTCGTCGACGCCACCAGGGCCACGCTCTGGATGACCGGCTCTCTCGACGGCCGCGACTGGGCGCAGGTGTGGCCGCTGGCCGGCATGTGCGCGGTACTGATGCCGGTCGTGTTCGCGCACGGACGACCGCTGCGGATGCTGGAGATGGGCGACGACGCGGCGTACGCGCTCGGCGTCCCCGTCGAGCGCACCAGGATCGTCCTCATGGGGTCCGGTGTGCTGTTCATCGCCGTCGCCACGGCCGCCGCGGGGCCCATCGCCTTCGTGGCACTCAGCGCACCCCAGCTGGCCCGCCGGCTCACGCGCTCGCCCGGACCGAACCTGGCCGCGGCCGCCGTCATGGGCGCGGCCCTGCTCCTGGTCGCGGACTGGACCGCCACCAACGCGTTCGGCGACCGCATGCTGCCGGTCGGCGTCGTCACGGCGGTGCTCGGCGGCGGCTACCTGCTCTGGCTGCTCGTCACCGAACGCAAGGCGGGGCGGATATGACGGCGGGTACGGACACGGACAGGGTCAAGGACATGCGTACGGGCGCCGGGGCGACCGCCGCCCGCCTCACAGAGAACTCCAGGAGTACGACGACGATGCAGCGCCTCACCGCGGAATCCGTCACCCTCGGCTACGACCAGCGGGTCATCGCGGAGGACCTGTCCGTCGAGATACCCGACAACTCCTTCACCGTGATCGTCGGCCCCAACGCCTGTGGCAAGTCGACGCTGCTGCGGGCCCTTTCACGGATGCTGAAGCCCACGAAGGGCAGGGTCCTGCTCGACGGGGAGGCCATCCACTCACTGCCCGCGAAGAAGGTCGCCAGGACACTGGGGCTGCTCCCGCAGTCGTCCATCGCACCCGACGGGATCACGGTCGCGGACCTCGTGGCGCGCGGCCGTTACCCGCACCAGGGACTGCTGCGGCAGTGGTCGCCGGAGGACGAGCGGATCGTCGAGGAGTCGATGGCCGCGACGCGGGTCGGCGAGCTGGCCGACCGGTACGTCGACGAGCTGTCCGGCGGACAGCGCCAGCGGGTCTGGATCGCGATGGCGCTGGCCCAGCAGACGCCGCTGCTGCTCCTCGACGAGCCGACCACCTACCTCGACATCCAGCACCAGCTCGAGGTGCTGGACCTGTGCGCGGAGCTGCACGAGTCGCAGGGGCGCACGCTGGTCGCCGTCCTGCACGACCTCAACCAGGCCGCGCGCTACGCCACGCACCTCGTCGCCCTCCGCGACGGCAGGATCGTCGCGGAGGGAGCGCCGTCGGAGGTGGTCACGGCGGAGCTGGTGGAGCAGGTGTTCGGCGTGAAGAGCCAGATCATCGAGGACCCGGAATCCGGCACACCGCTGGTGATCCCGGCGTCGCGGCGGGGGGTCGGCGCGAAGGTGTCGTGAGGGTGGGGTGGGCGGCGGGGCGGGTGCGGGTGCATGGCGCCTGCGGCGGGCCAGTTCCCCTACCCGCCCCTTCCCGCAGTACCGATGTGCGGCTCCGCCGCGTGGGGGCTGCGCCCGGGCCCGTTACCGCGCT
>NZ_JBSGZJ010000354.1:0-7435 GCF_053610925.1 Streptomyces sp. NPDC054847
GCCTGGGGGCGCCTCCCACGGCCGCCAGGCCGTAGGGGGAGATTGAGGGCACCGCGGGAAGGGGCGGGTAGGGGAAACGTCCCGCGCGGCGGGAGGTCAGAAGCCCGGGCCGTCCGCCCGGTCCTCGACCTGGAAGAGGCGGCCGCACAGAAGGTCCGTCAGGCTGGCCACCAACTCCGCCCGCGAGCACGGCCGTTCGCCGAGCCACCAGTCGCCCGCCGCGTGCATCATGCCGACGATGCCGTGGCCCCACACGCGGGCCATCAGGTCTCCGCCGGGGCCGAGGTCGACGCGTTCGGCGATGACCGTGCCGAGCTCCTCGCCGAGGCGCCGCAGCAGCGGCGCCGAGTGGCGGCCCACGTCGAAGCCGGCTTCCGAGGGCTGGCTGTCCTCCGCGGGGTGCATCAGGAAGCGGTACACCTGGGGCCGAGCCTCGATGGCGGCGAGATACGTGTCGAGTGTGCCGGCGACCCGCTCCCTGCGGTCGACGTCCGCGTCGACCGCCACCTGAAGGGCTCTCAGCAGCGCGTCGGTGTGGCGCTTGGCCAGCGCGCGGTAGAGGCCGCCCTTGTCGCCGAAGTGCCGGTACAGGATGGGCTTGGTGATGCCCGCTTCCGCGGCGATGGCGTTCATGGAGGCGTGGGGCCCGTCCCGGAGCACGACCCGGTCGGCAGCCTCGAGGAGTTCCCGGCGCCGCTGGTCGGCCGACCGCTGGTGTTGTGTGGTCTCCATGTGTTTCTCCCCGCCCGGACGATTGCGTGACGCTTGCGCAAAGTAACACCCTGCCGCAATGGTCACATGATCGGGCCATGGCTGGTTGACAGGGGCTACCCGTCGGTAACAGACTGCCGTTACCGCAGGTAACATGCGGGTTGTCGTAAGTGTTCTGGAGGGGACATGACCGAGTTCACGCTCGACCTCAACGAGGATCAGAAGCAGGTCCGAGACTGGCTCAACGGCTTCGCCAAGGACGTCATGCGCCCCGCCGCCGCCGAGTGGGACGAGCGTGAGGAGACCCCCTGGCCCGTCATCCAGGAGGCGGCCAAACTCGGAATCTACTCCCTCGACTTCTACGCCCAGCAGTTCTTCGACCCCACCGGCCTCGGCATCCCGATGGCGATGGAGGAGCTGTTCTGGGGCGACGCGGGCATCGCGCTCTCCATCGTCGGCACCGGGCTCGCCGCCGTGGGCGTTCTCGCCAACGGTACGGAGGAGCAGATCGGCACCTGGATCCCCCAGATGTACGGCGACGCGAGCGATGTGAAGGTGGCCGCCTTCTGCTCCTCGGAGCCCGACGCCGGCTCCGACGTCGGCTCCATGCGCACCCGCGCCGTGTACGACGAGGCGAAGGCCGAGTGGGTGCTCAACGGCACCAAGACCTGGGCGACCAACGGCGGCATCGCCAACGTCCATGTCGTCGTCGCCGTGGTCGATCCCGAGCTCGGCTCCAAGGGCCACGCCTCGTTCATCGTCCCGCCGAACACCCCCGGCCTGTCCCAGGGGCAGAAGTTCAAGAAGCACGGCATCCGCGCCTCGCACACCGCGGAGGTCGTACTCGAGGACGTCCGCGTTCCCGGCGGCTGCCTCCTCGGCGGCAAGGAGAAGCTGGACGAGCGGCTCGCCCGGGCCAGGGAGAAGGCCCGCACGGCAGGCGGCGCGGGCGGCGAGCGGGTGAAGAACGCGGCGATGGCCACCTTCGAGGCCTCCCGTCCCGCCGTCGGGGCCATGGCCGTCGGCACCGCCCGCGCCGCGTACGAGGTCGCGCTCGACTACGCCAAGACCAGGGAGCAGTTCGGCCGCCCGATCATCGACAACCAGGGCATCGCCTTCCAACTGGCCGACATGCGCACGCGGATCGACGCCGCCCGCCTGCTCGTGTGGCGCGCCTCGTGGATGGCGACCACCGGCAAGCCCTTCACCTCGGCGGAGGGATCCATGTCGAAGCTGTTCGCCAGCGAGACCGCCAAGAAGGTCACCGCCCAGGCGGTCCAGATCCTCGGCGGCAACGGCTTCACCCGTGAGTACCCGGTGGAGCGCATGCACCGCGACGCGGCGATCTACACGATCTTCGAGGGCACCAGCGAGATCCAGCGGCTGGTGATCGCCCGCACCCTGTCGGGCATGCCGATCCGCTGACCCGGCGGACACGACAAAGGCTCCGGCTCCCCCGAGGGGTGCCGGAGCCTTCCGCGTGCCGGCTTTCTGCGTGTCTCCCGCCCTCAGCGCCGTGTCAGCTTCTCGATCAGCAACGAGGGCAGCAGCAGCACCACGAAACCGAGCTTGAACAGCACGGGCGAGACCACCACCCCCAGGACGATCCCGAGCACGAAGGACTCGTGCGGCATCTCATAGCCGATCAGCGGCAGCGTGCCGCCCACGAACGCCTCGTAGGCGGCCCAGACGCCCAGTGCCAGACCGAGCACCCCGCCGACGAGGCCGACGCCGAGCGGCCACGTGGCATCGTCGTCCCTGCGTTTGTTCCCCACCGGATCCCCCCGGGAAAGGCAGTCGGAAGCGTCGCTCCCCGCGACGTCAGGCAGAGAGTACTGCCTCGACGGCCGCCAGCACCTCGGGGGACTCCGGCTCGGTACCGGGACGGAAGCGGGTCACCTCGCCCTGCGGGGAGATCAGGAACTTCTCGAAGTTCCACTGGACGTCGCCGGCCTCGCCGTCGGCGTCCGCGACCGTCGTCAGCTCCGCGTACAGGGGGTGACGGCCTTCGCCGTTCACGTCCGTCTTCTCCAGCATCGGGAAGGACACGCCGTACGTCGCCGAGCAGAACGTGGCGATCTCCTCCGCGCTGCCCGGCTCCTGGCCCCCGAACTGGTTGCACGGCACGCCCAGCACCGTGAAGCCCCGGTCGCCGTATTCCTTCTGCAGCCGCTCCAGGCCCGCGTACTGCGGGGTCAGCCCACACTTGGAGGCCACATTGACCACCAGGACTGCCTGGTCCCGGTAGTCGCCGAGCGAGGTCGCCTCGCCGGACAGGGTGCGCAGCGGGATGTCGTACAGAGTCATCGAAGCTCCTCACAGGGTCGCCGGCGCGCGGCCGGACGGCCGCACCGGTGGACGACCGATGAAAACACGGGTGCGCCCGTGACGGAGCACGGGCGGCACGTCGGACAACGCCGCCGGGCGCGGCGATCTTCCCCGTACCGGGAGGACCGCGGCCGACGGCCGGCTACACCGGCCGGAACAGGCCCTCCTGCACCACCGACACCAGCAGCCGGCCCTCGCGGTCGTAGATCCGGCCACGGGCGAGCCCGCGGCCGCCCGTCGAGATCGGCGACTCCTGGTCGTAGAGGAACCACTCGTCCGCGCGGAACGGACGGTGGAACCACATCGCGTGGTCCAGCGACGCCATGTCGAAGCCGCGGCGGCCCCACAGAGGCTCCACCGGGATCCGTACCGCGTCCAGCAGTGTCATGTCGCTCGCGTACGTCAGCGCGCAGGTGTGCACCAGCGGATCGTCGCCCAGCGGCCCGACCGCCCGCATCCAGACCGCGCTGCGCGGATCGGCGTCCTTGATCTCGTCCGCCGTCCAGCGGAGCCGGTCGACATAGCGGATGTCGAACGGCTGACGCCTGGCCATCCGCTCCAGCGCCTCCGGCAGCTCGCCCAGATGCTCCCGGATCTCGGTCGTCACGGTCGGCAGCGACTCGGGATCCGGGAAGTCGAGACGCGGCGGCAGCTGGTGCTCGATGCTGCCCGGCTCGGGGCGGTGGAAGGACGCCGTCAGGTTGAAGATGGTGCGCCCCTCCTGCACGGCCGTGACCCGGCGGGTGGTGAACGAGCGGCCGTCCCGGACCCGTTCGACCTGGTACACGATCGGCACCCCGGGGCGTCCCGGCCGCAGGAAGTAGGCGTGCAGCGAATGGACCGGACGGTCGCCGTCCGTGGTCCTGCCCGCGGCGACCAGGGCCTGACCGGCCACCTGCCCGCCGAAGACGCGCTGAAGGGACTCGTTCGGGCTGAGTCCCCGGAAGATGTTGACCTCGATCCGTTCCAGATCGAGCAGATCGACCAGACGCTCGGCCGGATTCGTCATCCTCAGTTCTCCCTGTCAGAGCCGGCCGACGGACGTGACCCGCACGACCGCCCGGCCCTCCTCGTCAGAGGCCGCCAGATCGACCTCCGCGCTGATACCCCAGTCATGGTCGCCGTTCGGGTCGGCGAAGGTCTGCCGTACGCGCCACAGGCCGTGCGCCGCGTCCTCCTCGATGGCCAGGAGCTTCGGGCCGCGGGCGTCCGGGCCGGTGCCCAGGTCGTCGTACTCGTCCCAGTACCCGTCCATCGCCTCGCCCCAGGCCTCCGCGTCCCAGCCCGACTCGGCGTCCATCTCGCCCAGTTCACCGACCCGGTCCAGGGCGGCCAGCTCCACCCGGCGGAACATCGCGTTGCGCACGAGCACCCGGAACGCGCGGGCGTTCGCCGTGACCGGCTTGACCTGGTCGGCCTTCTCCTGCGCCTCCTCGGCCGTCTCCACCTCCGGATTGGCCAGCTGCTCCCACTCGTCCAGCAGGCTGGAGTCGACCTGGCGGACCATCTCGCCGAGCCAGGCGATCAGGTCCTCGAGGTCCTCCGTCTTCAGATCGTCCGGGATGGTGTGGTCCAGCGCCTTGTACGCGCTCGCCAGATAGCGCAGCACGATGCCCTCGGTGCGGGCCAGCTCGTACCAGGAGGTGAACTCGGTGAACGTCAGCGCCCGTTCGTACATGTCACGGATGACGGACTTCGGCGACACCGGGTGGTCTCCGACCCACGGGTGCGACTTCTTGTAGACGTTGTAGGCGTGCCACAGGAGCTCCTCCAGCGGCTTCGGGTACGAGATCTCCTGGAGCCGCTCCATGCGCTCCTCGTATTCGATGCCGTCCGCCTTCATCCTGCCGACGGCCTCACCGCGCGCCTTGTTCTGCATGGCGGCGAGGATCTGACGCGGATCGTCCAGCGTCGACTCGACGACGGAGACCATGTCCAGCGCGTAGGAAGGGGACTGAGGGTCGAGCAGGTCGAAGGCGGCGAGGGCGAAGGTCGACAGCGGCTGGTTCAGCGCGAAGTCCTGCTGGAGGTCGACGGTGAGCCGGACGGTGCGGCCCTCCGCGTCGGGAGTGTCCAGCTGTTCCACCACTCCGCCGTCGAGCAGCGAGCGGTAGATGGCGATGGCCCGGCGGATGTGACGCAGCTGGGCCTTGCGGGGCTCGTGGTTGTCCTCGAGCAGCCGGCGCATGGCCTCGAAGGCGTTGCCCGGCCGGGCGATCACCGAGAGAAGCATGATGTTGGTGACCCGGAAGCGGGAGGTCAGCGGCTCGGGCTCGGACGCGATCAGCTTCTCGAACGTGCTGTCCGACCAGGCGACGAAGCCCTCAGGAGCCTTCTTCCTGACCACCTTGCGGCGCTTCTTGGGGTCGTCACCGGCCTTCGCGAGCGCCTTCTCGTTCTCGATGACGTGCTCGGGCGCCTGCGCGACGACCAGACCCGCGGTGTCGAAGCCGGCCCGGCCCGCACGCCCGGCGATCTGGTGGAACTCACGCGCCCGCAGTGTCCGCACCCGGCTGCCGTCGTACTTGGTGAGCGCCGTGAACAGCACCGTGCGGATGGGGACGTTGACGCCGACGCCGAGCGTGTCGGTGCCGCAGATGACCTTCAGCAGGCCGGCCTGCGCCAGCTTCTCCACCAGTCGCCGGTACTTGGGCAGCATGCCCGCGTGGTGCACACCGATACCGTGCCGGACGTAACGGGAAAGGTTCTTGCCGAACTTGGTGGTGAACCGGAAACTGCCGATCAGGTCGGCGATCTTGTCCTTCTCCTCGCGGGAGCACATGTTGATGCTCATCAGCGACTGGGCGCGCTCCACGGCCTGCGCCTGGGTGAAGTGCACGATGTAGACAGGAGCCTGCTTCGTCTCGAGCAGCTCGGTCAGCGTCTCCGTGATCGGCGTCAGCCGGTACTCGTACGACAGCGGAACGGGCCGGGTCGCCGACCGGACGACGCTGGTGGGGCGGCCGGTGCGGCGGGTCAGGTCCTTCTCGAACATCGAGACGTCACCGAGGGTCGCCGACATCAGCACGAACTGCGCCTGCGGCAGTTCCAGGATCGGGATCTGCCACGCCCAGCCGCGGTCCGGCTCGGCGTAGAAATGGAACTCGTCCATCACGACCTGGCCGACGTCGGCGTGCTTTCCGTCGCGCAGGGCGATCGAGGCCAGCACCTCCGCGGTGCAGCAGATGACCGGCGCGTCGGCGTTCACGGACGCGTCGCCGGTCAGCATGCCCACGTTCTCCGTGCCGAACAGCTTGCACAGGTCGAAGAACTTCTCCGAGACGAGAGCCTTGATCGGCGCGGTGTAGAACGTGACCTGGTCGTTCGCCAGTGCCGCGAAGTGCGCGGCCGCCGCGACCAGGCTCTTCCCCGAGCCGGTGGGCGTCGAAAGGATCACGTTCGCCCCGGAGACCACCTCGATCAGCGCCTCCTCCTGAGCCGGATAGAGCGTGATGCCCTGGCCCTCCGCCCAGGAGGAGAAGGCTTCGTACAGGGCATCGGGGTCGGCGTCTGAAGGCAGCTGATCGATAAGGGTCACACCCCCATCTTGCCTGTCCCCGAGCCGGATCAGGGAACCGGCCGTGAGCGGCAAGATCATGACCGATACGCTGCCCTGTCAACTGGGGTCACGCACAAGAGCGATGGGGCGACGATGGGGCGGGAACGCACATGATGGGACCGGCGCACTCTCTGTCCGGGGCGGCCGCCTGGCTGGGGGTGGGAGCGGCTACGGCCGCCGCGGGCCACACCATGCCGTGGCCCGTCCTCGTCGTCGGAGCGCTGATCTGCGCGGGTGCGGCGCTGGCGCCCGATCTGGATCACAAGGCGGCGACGATCTCGCGGGCCTTCGGGCCCGTGTCACGCGGCCTGTGCGAGATCGTCGACAAGCTGTCGTACGCCGTCTACAAGGCCACGCGGAAACAGGGGGACAAGCGCAGGACCGGCGGGCACCGGACGCTGACGCACACCTGGCTGTGGGCGGTCCTCATCGGCGCGGGCGCCTCCGCGCTGGCGATCTTCGGCGGCCGGTGGGCCGTCCTCGCGATCCTTTTCGTCCACATGGTGCTGGCCGTGGAAGGCCTGCTGTGGCGGGCCGCCCGGGTCTCCAGCGACATCCTGGTCTGGCTGCTGGGCGCCACCAGCGCGTGGATCCTCGCGGGCGTCCTCGACAAGCCCGGCAACGGCGCGGACTGGCTGTTCACCGCGCCCGGCCAGGAATACCTGTGGCTGGGCCTGCCGATCGTCCTCGGCGCCCTCGTCCACGACATCGGCGACGCCCTCACCGTCTCCGGCTGCCCGATCCTGTGGCCGATCCCGATCGGCAACAAGCGCTGGTACGCCGTGGGCCCCCCGAAGCCGATGCGCTTCCGTGCCGGGAGCTGGGTCGAGCTGAAGG